>NZ_JBCGFB010000093.1:0-24167 GCF_038752175.1 Nocardia sp. No.11
ATGGTCCGCGACCCCGCCACGGCCCCGGCGGGCGCCGAGGTGGCGGTGGCCGATCTCGCCGACACGGCGGCGCTGGCCCGCGCGGTCTCCGGGGTGACGGCCGTCGTGCACGCCGCGGCGCTGCTCGGTGAGTTCGGGCGGCCCGCGGAGTTCTTCGCGGTCAATGTCGCCGGGACCGATCGGCTGATGCAGGAGGCCGCCGCGGCCGGAGTCGAGCGCTTCGTGTTCATCGGCAGTCCCAGCGCGCTGATGGCGCCCGACGGCGGTGATCAGCTGGGGATCGACGAGTCGGTGCCGTACCCGGCGCGATTCCTCAACAGCTACTGCGAGACCAAGGCGGTCGCCGAACAGCTGGTGCTGGCGGCCGATACGCCGACCTTCACGACGTGCTCGCTGCGGCCACGCGCCGTCTGGGGGCCCGGGGATCGACACGGGCCGATCGTGCAGATCCTGGCGAAATTGCGGGCGGGACGCCTGCCCGACCTGTCCGGCGGCCGCGAGGTGCGCGCGTCGCTGTGCTACATCGATCATCTGGTGCAGGCGGTGGAGCTGGCGCTCGCGGCCGAGAAGGTCGGCGGGCGCGCCTATTTCGTCGCCGATGCCGAGCCGGTGGCGGTGTGGCCGACGATGGCCGCGGTGGCGCGGCGGTTCGGGTTGTCCGCGCCGAGCGTGGTCGTGCCCGCGCCGGTACTCGGCGGGGCGCTGGCGGCGATCGAGACGGTGTGGCGGATTCCGGCGGTCGCGCGGCGGTGGACTCCCCCGCTGTCGCGCTACGCGGTCGCGCTGGTCACCCGGTCGGCGACCTATGATCTCTCGCGCGCCGAGGGCGAACTCGGCTACCGACCGACCGTGCCGTTCGCGGAGGGGCTGGATCGCTTCCACGACTGGGTCACCGAGATCGGTGGTCTCGACCGGTTGGTGGCGCGGCGGTGAGCGGGCTGTGGGTCGTGATCCCCGCCTTCGACGAAGCGCGCGGGATCGACGCGACGCTGACCGCCGTTGCCGCGCAACGTGATACCGACTTCCGCGTGGTCGTGGTCGACAACAATTCGGCCGACGGCACCGCCGACATCGTGCGGGCGTTCGCGGCCGCGCATCCGGTTCCCGCGATCGAAGTGATCAGCGAAGCACAGAAGGGCACCGGCGCCGCCGCCGACACCGGAATGCGGTACGCGATCGCGCGGGGCGCGACCCGGCTCGCCCGGACCGACGCCGATTGCCTGCCCGCGCCCGACTGGACCCAGCGGATCAACGCCGGGTTCGACGCGGGGCTGCGACTGATCAGCGGGCAGCTGATTCCCCGGACCGACGAAGGGGTGTCGTGGCGGGACCGCACGATCATCCGGGTCGCACTCGAGGTGGCCTCGGCCTTCGGGAAGGTGCGCTCGGGCAATCGCGACCCGAAGTATCTGGGCCCGTACGTGATGACGCCCGGCTGCAATATGGCGATCACAGCCGAGTTGTACACGGCCGCAGGCGGATTCCCGCGAACCGCCATCGAGGACCTGCACGAGGACCGGGCGCTGGTCAATGCCGTGCGCACGATCACCACCGACTACGGATTGCGCCGTGACGTGCGGGTGTACGGCTCGAACCGGCGGGTACGCGCGTGGGGCATCCGCAAGACACTGGCCTGGTACGCCGACCACCGCTACCGGCCCGACATCGTCGATATCCGATGACCGCCGATTTCCTCGCTCACCTGGCGATGCAGGCCGATCGCATTCCCGACGCCTCGGCCCTCGGCACGGTCGGTCAGCGCGCGCTGACCTATCGCGAGCTCGTCGACAGCGTCGATCGGGTCGCGGCCAATCTGGGCGCGACCGGGTTCGCGCCCGGCGACCGGATGCTGTTCTCGATCCGCCCGAGCGTGGCCTCGGTGACCTTGATCTTCGGCGTGATCGCCGCGGGCGGCACCATCGTGTTCGTCGACCCGGGCATCGGGCCCGAGCTGTTCGCCCAGCGGGTGGCCCTGGTCGAACCGACCTGGGCGGCCACAGAATCGCTGCTGTACGCGGTGAGCGGCCCGCTCGCCGGCTTCGGGCGTCGGCGGGGGCTGAGCCTGCCGCGCTTCGGTGCGCTGGACGTGCGGCACATCCACAGCGGCGCGTGGCTGCCCGGCGTGCCCGCAGGCTCGATTCCCCTGCGCCGCTTCACCGGTAAGGCGGCCGGGCCCGCCGCGGCGCCCGCCGATCCCGAGGCGGCCGCGCTGATCGTGTTCACCTCCGGGACCACCGATGACCCGAAAGCCGTTGTACACACCCGTGCTTCGCTCGGCGCCGGGCTGGCGGCGATGGGCGGGCGGACGAGTCTGGCCCCCGGCGCGTTCCTGCACACCGAGCAGCTGATGATGGGGCTGCCCGCGCTGATGGCGGGCGCGCGCTGGGCGATGCCGCCGTATCCACGCTTCGGCACCCACATCGACCCGGTGCGGTTCACCCACCAGCTGCGCAGCGCCACCCACGCCTTCTACACCCCCGCCGACCTGGCCGTCGCGCTCGACGCGCTCGAGGCGGGCGAGATCACCGCACCGACGAACCTGCGCCAGGTCGCCCTCGGTGGGGCACCCGTCACCTCGGCGCTGCTGCGGCGGGCGCGGAAATCCTTGCCCAGCACCGAGTTCCTCGCCATCTACGGGATGACGGAGATCTTGCCGGTCGCCGTCACCAACGACGTCGCCAAGCTCGCCCACGAGGGCGATCTGCTCGGCGCCCCCGTCCCCGGCGTGCGGGCGCGCATCGCCGCGGACGGTGAACTCGTCCTGGCAGGCCCGAATCTGTGCCGCGGCTATCTCGGCGACGAGCCGCTCACCGAGGTCGCCACCGGCGACCTGGCGCGCTGGGACGGCGAGCAGCTCGTGCTCACCGGCCGCAAGAAGGACATGATGATCCGCGGCAAGACCAATATCTACCCGGGCTTGTACGAGCCGGTGATCACCGCGATCGCCGGGGTCCGCGAGGCGATCATGGTCGGCCTGCCCGACGAGATCGGTGATGAACGTATCGTCCTCGCCGTGGTCGCCGACCCGGACGCGGGCGACATCGCGGCGCTGCTGCGCACCCGCCTGCCCCAGATCATCGACACCACGGCCGTTCCGGACGACATCGTGATCGTCGACAAGATCCCGGTCAGCGGCCGCACGAACAAACCCGACCGCGCCGCCCTCCGCGACCGGCTGCGCGCCCACCTCGGCTAGCTCCGCCGGGTGTCAGCGGGTGACGGCGGCGAGGGTGTGGTCGGCGAGGGATTCGATGGTGGAGCGCGCGAGCATCGTGTCGACGTAGCAGAAGGTGATCGACATGGTGGTGTGTAGGGTCGCCACGGCGACGGTGAGGGCGCTGGCGCAGGAGTTGGTGCCCGCGACGGTGAGGGCCGTGATGGGCAGGGGCTCGGGGGTTTCGGGGGTGGTGAGGTGACCGAGGTTGCTCAGGGTGACGTTCCATGGCGCGCGACGGTCGACGAGTTCGACTGCGCGCCTGCCTGATTCGAGCGAGCGCGGGCACCCGTAGCGAATCGCGGCCAGCGCGGTGAGGTCGGCATGGCGGTCCAGGCGCTGAGCCAGGTGAGCTTTGGCGGTGCGGGCCGCGTCCCAGAGGGAGCTTTCCGGGCCGAAGGGGATGAAGGTGGGGACCACGGCGGTGAACATGCCCGGTTCGTCGTCGGCGGGCGGCGGACGCAGGCGCGACCGCACGTCGACCGGGATGCCGATGGCGGCGATGCCGGAGCCACGGGGGCGATTCAGCTCGCCCAGCGCTTGGGCCAGCGCGGCGGTCAGCGCGGCGTTGACGGTGACGTCCGCGCGATGACAGCGGGTGCGCAGCGCGGCCAGCTCGTCGCCCTCGAGGGTGCGCAGCACGGTGCGGGTGCGCCGGGCGGGCAGCGGCGGCGGGGTGCCGGGCAGGCCGACGGTGCGCCGCAGAGTCGCGGTGAGCTGGCCGGAGAGGTTCGTGCGCAGGCACCGCAGCAGGCCGGTGTGCGCGGGTGGGATCAGGTCGTCGGCGGCCGGGATCGGGGGCCGGACGATCTCGGACGCGGGCGCGCCGAAGGCGACGGCGAGGATGCGGGAGCCGAGCGAGGCCATCGAACGGCCGTCGACGAGGACATGCGAGAAGACCAGGATCAGGTCGTGCAGCTCGTCGGACGTACCCGGGCGCCAGGCCAGATCGATGAGCCTGCCGGGCGCGGTCGCGAGATCGACCGGGGTGGCGAGCTGCTCGTCGAAGACGGTGCGCCACTCGTCCGGATCGCCGACGATGCGATGCAGCACCGGCAGATGTGGGTCGGCGGCGGGCACGAACCGGGGCCCGTCCGCGACGACCACCCGCAGCAACGGGAATTCGGCGACCACCGCCGCCGCGGCGTCCTCCAGGCGATACCCGCCGATCGGGCCGCGCACCCGCAGCCGGACCACGCAATTGGCCGGGGACAGCTGATCGACCAGCCAGAACCAGCGCTCCGACGGTGACAGCGGGCGATCGATCTCGCCGTCGCGCACCCTCACGCCCGCCCTCCTCCACTCACCCGGACCCACCCGCGGCCCGTCCACACGCATCCGTTCGAGAGTACGGCCGCGACCGCACCCCGGCGCGAATCCCACGGTTCCCGGTGCGCCGGACCGGCGCCGACCCCCTGCACAGGCAAGCCGCCGACCCGCGGTCCCCACTGCGCCACCGAGGATTCGGTCGCTGGTGATCCCGAGGCAGGTGCGCGACTCGTTCGACCGCTGGTGATCCCAGCGCAAGTGCGCGACTCGTTCGGCCGCTAGTGATCCTGGTGCCGGTGCATGACTCGTTCGGTCCACAGGGCGTCCGCCAGCAGCGCGCCGTCGGCGCCGCCGTGTCTGGAGAGCAGGACGGAGTGTCCCGGGTGGCGGGACGGGGTGGGCAGGCTGATGCCGCAGCTGCCGAGGTAGCTCAGCAGCATCGTGGTGCGCAGGATCGTCGCGTTGGCGGTGTCGTAGGCATCCGGGTCGGCGAGCAGGTCGGTGATCGGCGGTGGCAGGCGGCGGATCGTCGGGCAGAGGAGAGTCGCGGCGCCGAGTTCGGCGGCGAAGTCGGCGCGCAGGCCGGGCAGCGCGGCGTACACCGGGGCGATGGTGGTCGCCGTGTGGGCGTTGGCTTCCAGACGGCGGCGGGTGGCCGGTTCGATCGGCATCGTCGAGCGCAGCCGGTGGCCGTGCAGGCGGTGGGCCTCGGCGCCGACGATCGTGCCGTGGTCGTCCAGCAGTCGCTGTGCGGTCACGAGGGACGCGAGCGCGCGGACCTCGACGGCCGCTCCCGCGGCCCGCAGGTGCGCGACGGTGCGGGCGAAGTTCTCGGCGATCGGGGCCGCGAGGTCGTCGGTCCATTCGCCGGTCGGGACGACGAACCGGGGCGGCAGCGGGCGCGCGGCGTCGAATCCCGCTGTCGTTCTGAGGGATTCGTTCCCATGACCGGCGATACGCTCCCGGCCCGTTGTCCGGCCCTCGAACCCCTGGCCGACGGGCGCCGACCCGAGTGACGGCGTGGAACCTGATGGAAGCAATAGGCCGTCGAGGGCGGCGATGTCGGTGACGGTGGTGGCGAAGAGACCGACGCTGTCGAGAGTCGGCGACAGAGGCGCGAAGTCGTGCGGCCCGTATCGCCCTGGGCTGGCGCGGAATCCGAGGACTCCGCAGAGGGCGGCGGGGATGCGCACGGAGCCCGAGGTGTCGGTGCCGACCGCCAGCGGGACCAGGCCACGGGCGACGGCGACGGCCGACCCCGACGAGGATCCGCCGGGGATCAGATCGGGGGCCACGGGGTTGGTGGGGGTGCCGAAGCGGGTGTTGACGCCGAGGCCGGAGAAGGCGAACTCGCTGAGGGTGGTCTTGCCGAGGGTGACCAGGCCCCGATCGTGGGCCCGGCGCACGAGCAGGCTGTCGACGGCGGCGGGTTCGTCGTACTGGTGGCTGGCCGAACCGCACGTCGTGACCGTGCCCTGGAGATCGAACAGGTCCTTCCACACGATCGGCACACCGTCGAGGACACTGCGCCGGAGGCCCCGTGCCGCCCGGCGATCGCCGACCGCGGCCTGAAGACGGGCGCGTTCAGCGGTGACGGTCACCAGCGTCGTGGCCGAATCAGGCTGCCGCGCAACGTCTATCGCCGAGGAGACGACCGCCGAAGAGGTCGTGTCGCCGGTCGCGATGGCATGTGCCGTGGCGAGGGCAGTGATCATGGGCACTTCCTGTGCGTAGACCGAACGGACCATCGCACGCTATCGCGCCCCCAAGCCCTCGTGACATAGTGAAACATCCACCTCGAACACAAGAGAGTGTCGACATCTCCATGGCGCTCGGGTCCCGCGCACCGGTTGACTGAACGGCATGACAACGTTGAGCCACCCGGAGCCGGTCCTCGTGCCCGCCAGGCAGGCCAGGTCGGTGCTCCTGCGCCCCGGAGATCGCCTGCGGATCACCGATGTCGCCGGCGGGCAGGTCGGTGACGTCTTCGCCTACCACGCCGACGACCTCGCCGAACACCACAGCGCCGCGCACACCCGCACCCACACCAGCCGCCTGTTCCCGGCGCTGGGCGAGGCATTCGTGACCAACCGGCGCCGCCCGATCCTCACCTACCTCGCCGACACCTCCCCCGGCATTCACGACATGCTGATCGCCGCCTGCGACCCGCAACGCTATGCGGCCTACGGGGATCCGGACCACGCCAGCTGTGCGCAGAACCTGACCGACGCGCTGGCCGAACGCGGGTATCCGGCGCCGTCCCATATCCCGCAGCCCATCAACGTGTTCATGCGCATCCCCGTCGGCGCCGACGGCGAGCTGTCGTGGCTGACCGCCGCGACGCGGCCCGGCGACGCCATCACCTTGCGCGCCGAGCTGCCGTGTCTCGTCGTCGTCTCGTCCTGCCCGCAGGACCACAACGTCATCAACGGGGCGGGCCCGAGCCCGCTGTCGCTGACCGTCCTGACCACCGAGGAGAAGAACCGATGACCACCACCGACCTCGCCCACCCCGCCCTCGCCCCGTTCGATCTCGGACCCCTGCGGCTGCGCAACCGCTTCACCGTCGCCCCGATGACCCGGATCTCGGCCCAGCCCGACGGCACCCCGACCGCGCAGATGGCCGGGTACTACCGCGAATTCGCCGCAGGCGGCTTCGGCCTGATCACCACCGAGGGCATCTACCCCGACGCCGCGCACAGCCAGGGCTACTTCGGCCAGCCCGGTCTGGTCACCGAGGGCCATGTCGCCGGGTGGCGGACGGTGGTGGACGCGGTGCACGCCGAGGGCGTGCCGATCGTCGCCCAGCTGATGCACGCGGGCGCCATCTCCCAGGGCAACTCCTACGGCGTCGGGACGATCGGTCCGTCGGCCGTGGCGCCGCCGGGACGGATGATGGCCGACTACGGCGGCGTCGGCGGCGCGTGGAGCGCGCCCGCGGAGATGACCGCCCGGGATATCGACGAGGTGATCGCCGGATTCGCCGCCGCGGCCACCCGGGCCAGGGCCGCCGGGTTCGACGGCGTCGAGATCCACGGCGCCAACGGCTACCTGCTCGACCAGTTCCTCACCGACTACACCAATCTGCGCACCGACGAGTACGGCGGCCCGGTGGCGAACCGGATCCGGCTGCACGTGCGCGTGCTGGACGCGGTGCGCGAGGCCGTCGGCGACCTGCCGGTGGGAATGCGGCTGTCGCAGACTAAGGTCAACGACTTCGCCTACCGCTGGCCCGGCGGCGCGGACGACGCGCGTGTGATCTTCGACGCGCTGGCCGACGCGAGCTACCTGCACATCGCCAGCGAGGGCCGCGACTTCCTGGAGACCGCGCGGCTGGCGGGCGGCTCGACGATCACCCAGCTCGCCCGCGAGGTGACCGGTAAGCCGGTCGTCGCCAACGGCGGCATGCACGCGCTGCCCCAGGCGGCCGACGTCCTCACCGGCGGGCACGCGGATCTGCTCTCGCTCGGCACCGGCGCGCTGGCCAACCCCGACCTGCCCCGCCGGGTCGAGACCGGGGCTCCGCTCGCCGCGTTCGACCGTGAGATGCTGCACCCCATGGCGAACCTGGACACTGCCGCGGCCTGGCGCGCACGCCGATGACCTCCTGGACCCGTGGCGCGGCCGCCGTGGCGACCCTGACCTTCGACGTCGACGCCGAGACGCCGATCCTCGCCGAGGGCGGGCGCTACGCCGAGCACCCGATGGTGATGTCGCACCAGTCCTACGGGCCCGATGTCGGCGTGCCACGAATCCTCGACCTGCTCGACGAGTTGGCCGTGCCCGCGACGTTCTTCGTGCCCGGCTGGGTCGCGGAGCAGCGTCCGGGGCTGGCCGCCGCGATCGTCGATCGCGGGCACGAGGTCGCCCACCACTCCTACAGTCACCGAGCGCCCACCTCGCTGCCCCCGGGCGCCGAGCGCGCGGATTTCGTTCGGGCATTGGAGGTTTTCGCGGCACAGGGCATCGACATCGCCGGGCACCGGGCGGCGATGTGGAGCGCCAGCCGCGAAACCCTCGGGCTGGTCGCCGAATACGGGCTGGCCTACGACTCCTCGCTGATGGGTGACGACCGGCCGTATCTGGTGCCGGGCGCGCACGCGCCGGTGGTGGAACTGCCGGTGCACTGGTCGCTCGACGACTGGGAGCAGTACGCGTACCTGCCGCAACCGCGGATCGGGTCGGTCATCGAGGAGCCGGCCAAGGTCGAGCGCATGTGGCGGGCCGAACTCGATGGGATGCGCCACTACCGGTGCCTGTTCAACGTCTGCATGCACCCGTTCCTCACCGGCCGCCCTGGCCGGATGCTGGCGCTGCGCAGCCTGATCCGCTACGCCCAGGAGTGCGGGGACGTGACGTTCGCGCGCTGCCGGGACGTGGCGGCCTGGGCCCGCGCCGACACCGCGACACCGCAGCGGCCACTGCCCACCTACGACCTGGATCCGGCGATCTATCCCGGCTGAGCGCCCGCCGCGAGCGCGAGGAACAGGTCGACGGTGTCGGCGAGCCGGTGGACATCGCGGCCGGTGAGCTCGGTGATCCTGGCCATCCGGTTGCGCAGGGTGTTGACGTGCACATGCAACGCCGTCGCCGTCACCCCCCACTGCCCGTCGTTGGCGAGGAAGACGCGCAGGGTGTGCTCGAGTTCGGTGTGGGCGCGGGCGTCGTGCGCACGCAGGGCGCCGAGGACCTGGTCGGTGAATCGCTCCAGGACCCGGGCGTCGAGCAGGCCCAGCAGCATCCGGTGGGTGGCGATATCGGCGAAGGTCGCGGTGTCGGGGCCGGGCTGCGCGCGCAACGCCTGGCAGACCTCCCGCGCCCGGACCAGCGGCTCGCGCAGGCTCGCCGCGGCGGCGGCGAGGTCACCGACGCCGATGACGATGCGGGGCGCCGCCGTACGGCGGGCGATGTCGCCGGAGAGCTCGGCGGCGAAGCGGGCCAGCTCCTCGGCGGTGCCCGGCCACGGGCTCACCGCCACCACGTCGCGGCTGCCCGCGGCGGTGAACACCGGGATGCCGTGCGCGGCGAACAGGGTGCCCACCGCGTCGGCGATGTCGTCGAGGGACACGTCCGCGCCCGCGAGCGCGAGGACCGCGAGCGGCTCGTCCGACGGCACGCCGTAGGCCCGCAACCGACGGCTCACGTCGTCGTCGCGGCCGGGTCCGGACAGGATCATCTCGAGCACCTCGGCGGCGAAGCGGGCCTCGATGGCCTGCACCGCCTGCTGTTTGGTGACCTCGAGACTCAGGAACCTGGCCGCCTGCTCGAGGGCCTCCCGGTCGGCGGCGGTCAGCGTCGCCGCCGGCTCGAGGCAGTAGAGCCCGGCGTCGATCTCCCCCATCGCGCCCTTGACGAGGTACAGCGCCGTCGGTCCCGACCCGAGCAGGTTCACCTCCAGCGGCGGTGGCGTGCGATTGAGCGCGGCGGCGGCCACCCTGATCTGCTCGGCGGTCGGCTCACAGCCGATGGCGGCCAGGCAGCGGCCCCGCCGATCGACCACCAGCAGCGGCAATTCCGTCTCGCCCCGCAGGATTTCGAGGACGCCCGCCGCACCGCTGCCACGCGAGAGCGCGGTGGCCAGCGCGTCGCCCCGACGCACCGTCGCGGTCAGCTCGGCTTGCAGTACCTCGTTCTGGATCCGGGCGGCGGCCCGGGTGAGGGCGGCGAACGGGACCCCGATACACAACTCGACCAGGGGCAGCTCGCGCTCGCGGCACAGGTCGACGAGTTCGGCGGGCAGCACCGGGGTCTGCGCGGTCAGCCCGAAGACCAGGCCGGCCGCACCCGCCTGGGTCAGCGCCTCGACGAACCCCGCCGCCGCGACGTGCGGCCGCCACAGCCCGTTGGTCAGCACCAGCTCGCCGGGACGCACATAGCGCGACGGGTCGGGCAGCTCGGTGGTGTGCAGCCAGCGGATCTCGGCGGCCAGGCGATCGGTGAGTTCCGGCGTCACGATCCGCAGGCCGAGCGCGGGATCGGCGACCAGTCTGCTGATGGTCAACACCCAGCGAATCTACCCACCGATCCGGTCGGGATGCTCAGTGCTTTCACAGGTAGTTACTACGTGCGTATTATGGACTTATGGGTTTCGAGTGGCCTGATTGGGCGATCGCTCACCTGATCGGCGTCGAACCCAGCGAGGTTCGGCAGGTCCTCGCAGCGTCACGACGGTGGCCACGCCCGGCCTTCGACGGCCAGGTGTCCGTTCTGACGGTGTGGGGGCGCACCACGGCCGGACGTCCGCTGATCGTGGTCACACGACAGCGCGACGACTGGACGTGGGTGATCATCGGCGCACGCGCGATGCGCGCCGAGGAGCTGGCGCAATTCGAGCAGTGGGAAAGTAGGGACCGCTCATGAGCGATCAGGATTATCCATCGAGCAAGGAAGAGCTCGCCGACTTCATGGATCGGCTGAGTTTCTCCGATGCGGCCGCCGAAGCGCCACCCCGCCTGCCCGCCAACGAGGACATCATGGTGACCACCTCCATCCGGTTGCCGCTGGGCCTGCACTCCCGGTTGAAGGACCTGGCCGACGAACGTCGGGTCGGCGTGTCCACGCTGCTGCGGGAATGGGCGGAGGCCGCCGTCGCCGAGATCGACGACGAGGATCAGCTGATCTCACTCGCCGAGGCCAAACGGGCGCTGTCGCGGGTCCATCCCATCCACCGCGCCAGCTGATTCGTGTTCGTGACCCGACCGTTCCCGCGTGAGAACCGCAGGGTGTAAATACTTCTCATGATGTTCTGGCGGCGTCGGCCGAAAGCCGATCTGCACACGGTGCCCAGGTGGCCCAACGACCCCGACGCGAGGAAGGTCCTCGCCCACTATCTCGCCCAGCTCCCCGCCGACCCGACGGTGCCACGCACGACCGAGATGCTGTTCAACGGCTGGGGACTCGACCTCACCGGCAGCGATCTGTCGGGACTCGATCTGGGTGGCGCCGAGCTCGGCGAAGCCCGGCTGGCCGGTGCCCGGCTGATCGACACCGACCTCTACGGCGCCTGGATGCTCGCCACCGATCTGTCCGGGGCCGATCTCACCGGCGCCGACCTCGGGACCGCGCAGGCCCGCGACTGCGTCTTGCGCACGGCCCGGCTCGTCGGCGCGCGCCTGATGAAAGCCGATTTCGCGGCCTCCGATTTCCGCGGCGCCGATCTGACCGGCGCCGACCTGCGCCGGGCCTGCTTCGGCGACAGCGACTTCCGCGGCGCGAGTCTGCGGGACTGCCGGCTCGATCGCGCGAACTTCGACGGCGCGCGGCTGGCCGGCTGCGATCTGACCGGCGCCAGCGGGGCGGTCGACGGCGCGATCGACATCGGTTACGAGTCACCGCGGCTGGTGCGCGGCGAGGAACTCGCGGCGTGGTTCGCCCGCAACGGCGCCACCGCGGTCGGGGTAGCCGTGTGCGGATGAGGTAGCCACGCCCGAGCGCGGGGCAGGTGACCACGAATTTCCTTGCACGAGTGGGTAATACACGCGCATTCTGACGCTGTGCAGAAGCTGGTCGCGGTGGTTCTCGCGTTCGTCGTCGGATTCGGGATCGTCGGCTGCAAGGCGGACGAAGGAGCCGACACGGCGAAAGAAGTCGTGTGCGAGATGGTGGTGCCGGTCGTCGAGGTCGTCGCGACGAAGCTGAAGGCCGGAATGACGGTGACGGCCGCGCTCGTCGTCGCGGCCACCGGCATCGCGCTCTCCCAGGCCTGCACGTACCTGCTCGACCGGCTCGGCGAGGCACCCGACGAGGAGATCCCGGTGATCCTGGACAACGGAAAGGGCACCGAGACAACGAAAGTCAGCGCGAACACCTTCACCAGCGTCACCCAGAACTGGTGCGACAAGACCGGCGGCTGCACCGGCTACGACCGCTGCCCCACCGGCTACCTGTGCCTGTTCACCGGCAGCGAGGGCACCGGCAAGATGTCGCTGTTCAAGATCGGCTCCCCCGACCTCGCCGGCCAGCACATCGAGAGCGCCGCCCGCTCGGTCTACAACCGCACCGGAAAGACCGCCACCCTCTTCGCCGCCCGCGACAACACGGGCGAGTCCTATACCGTCGCGAAATCCGCCCAGGGCGACCTCCCGGGCGACTGGCAGGCCAGGGCCCGCTCCCTCACCGTCGGCCCCCTCCCGACCGCCTCCGTCAGCCGGACAAGCCCCACCACCCCCACCGGCCCGAGCACCCCGAAGTCCTCCGCGACCACCCCCTCGAGCACGCGGAGCACCTCTGGATCGTCGACCCCCACGAGCTGAATTCCGCGGCGTCGCCGACGAACCGGGGTGCGGCCGGTCGGATTTCAGCTGCTTCAACGAAGACCGAGGCCCCCGCGGGTGCGGGGGCCTCGGTGGGTCTAGCTATCGAGAGTGCGTCAGCGACGGCGCTTACCCTTGGTTTCAGCGCGGGCGGCCTCCCGGCGTTCGCGGCGGGTGCCGGGCTGCTGGCCGCCGTATTCCTGCGCGTCGGAATGGGATTCGGCGCGGCCGTCCTCGGCGGGACCCGAGTAGTTCAGGCCGCGGGGGGCCTGATCGGAGATGCCCTTGGCGCGCAGGGCGGGCGGGGCCTGGGTCTCGACGGGGGTGTCCTGGGGGCGGGCGCCGACCGGGGAGCGCAGGCCGGTGCCGACGGACACGCCTTCGGGCTGGGGCTGCTGGACCTCGACCTGGAGGTTGAACAGGAAGCCGACCGACTCCTCCTTCAGACCCTCGAGCATCGCGGCGAACATGTCGAAGCCCTCGCGCTGGTACTCGACCAGCGGGTCGCGCTGGGCCATCGCGCGCAGGCCGATGCCCTCCTTGAGGTAGTCCATCTCGTAGAGGTGCTCACGCCACTTGCGGTCCAGGACCGAGAGCAGGACCTGACGTTCCAGGTTGCGCATCGCGCCCTCGCCGGCCAGGCCGTCGATCTCCTGCTCGCGCTTCTCGTAGGCGGTGTGCGCGTCGTCGAGCAGGGCCTCGCGGAGTTCGTCGCGGGTGAGCTCGCCTGCGTCGCCGGTGTGGGTCTCGCCCACCAGCTCCTTCTGGTCCAGGCTCACCGGGTACAGCGTCTTGAGCGCGGTCCACAGCTTGTCCAGGTCCCAGTCCTCGACGTAGCCCTCGGCGGTGGCGCCGTCGACATAGGCCGCGACGACATCGGTGATCATGTTCTGGACCTGACCCTCCATGTCCTCGCCACGCAGGATCCGGTTGCGCTCGCCGTAGATGACGGTGCGCTGCTGGTTCATCACCTCGTCGTACTTCAAGACGTTCTTGCGGATCTCGAAGTTCTGCTGCTCGACCTGGGTCTGGGCGCTCTTGATGGCCTTGGAGACCATCTTCGCCTCGATCGGCACGTCGTCGGGCAGGTTCAGGCGGGTCATGATCGCCTCGAGCGCGGCACCGTTGAAGCGACGCATCAGCTCGTCACCCAGCGACAGGTAGAAGCGGGACTCGCCCGGGTCGCCCTGGCGACCGGAACGACCGCGCAGCTGGTTGTCGATACGGCGCGACTCGTGCCGCTCGGTGCCGAGCACGTACAGACCACCGGCCTCGCGCACCTTCTCCGCGTCGTCCTCGGTCTGCTTCTTGACCTGCTCGAGGGCGGAGTGCCAGGCGGCCTCGTACTCGTCGGGGGTGTTGACCGGGTCCAGGCCCTGCTTGCGCAGCAGGATGTCGGCGATGATGTCGGCGTTGCCACCAAGCACGATATCGGTACCACGACCGGCCATGTTGGTGGCGACGGTGACCGCGCCGGGCCGACCGGCCTCGGCGATGATCTGGGCTTCCTGCTCGTGGAACTTCGCGTTCAGCACCGAGTGGGCGACGCCGCGCTTGGTGAACTGCTTGGACAGGTACTCCGAGCGCTCGACGCTGGTGGTACCGATCAGGACCGGCTGGCCCTTCTCGTGCCGCTCCACCACGTCGTCGACGACCGCGGCGAACTTGGCCTCTTCCGACTTGTAGATCAGGTCGGCCTGGTCCTTGCGGACCATCGGCTTGTTCGTCGGGATCGGGACCACGCCGAGGTTGTAGATCGAGTGCAGCTCGGCGGCCTCGGTCTCGGCGGTACCGGTCATACCGGACAGCTTGTTGTAGAGGCGGAAGTAGTTCTGCAGGGTGATCGTGGCCAGCGTCTGGTTCTCCGGCTGGATCTCGACCTTCTCCTTGGCCTCGATCGCCTGGTGCATGCCCTCGTTGTAGCGGCGGCCGACCAGGATGCGGCCGGTGAACTCGTCGACGATGATGACCTCGCCGTCGCGGACGATGTAGTCCTTGTCGCGGGTGTAGAGCTCCTTGGCCTTGATGGCGTTGTTCAAGTAGCTCACCAGCGGCGAGTTCGCGGCCTCGTAGAGGTTGTCGATACCGAGCTGGTCCTCGACGAACTCCACGCCCGCCTCGTGCACACCGATGGTGCGCTTCTTGATGTCCACCTCGTAGTGGACGTCCTTCTTCAGCAGCGGCGCGATGCGCGCGAACTCGGCGTACCACTTGGACGAGGCGTCGGCCGGGCCCGAGATGATCAGCGGGGTACGGGCCTCGTCGATGAGGATGGAGTCGACCTCGTCGACCACGGCGAAGTTGTGCCCGCGCTGGACGAGATCGTCCAGCGAGTGGGTCATGTTGTCGCGCAGGTAGTCGAAGCCGAACTCGTTGTTGGTGCCGTAGGTGACGTCGGCGTGGTAGGCCACCCGGCGCTCGGCCGGGGTCATGCCGCCGAGGATCACGCCGACCTCGAGGCCGAGGAAGCGGTGCACACGGCCCATCCACTCGGCATCACGCTTGGCCAGGTAGTCGTTGACGGTGACGACGTGCACGCCTTCGCCGGAGAGCGCGTTCAGGTACGCGGGGAGCACACAGGTCAGGGTCTTGCCCTCACCGGTCTTCATCTCCGAGATGTTGCCCAGGTGCAGCGAGGCGCCGCCCATGATCTGCACCTTGTAGTGCTTCTGGTTCAGCACCCGCCAGGACGCCTCCCGAGCCACCGCGAACGCCTCGAGCAGCAGGTCGTCGAGGGTCTCACCGTCGGCGAAGCGCTGCTTGAACTCGCCGGTCTTGGCGCGCAGCTCGTCGTCGGTCAGCTGCTCGATCTCCTCGCCGTACGCGATGACCTCGTCGGCGAGGTTCGACAGGCGCTTGACCATGCGACCTTCACCAATCCGTAGCAACCTCGTCAGTGTCAGCGCAGGCACGGGTCTCGTCAGTCCTCTGGTCGGAGTGTGTTCGGCTAGTGAGCCACGGTGTTATGGGCCATGGTAGTCCGCAGACCACCGTACCCGGCCGGGAGTACCCGTGCCCGGTGTACCGGGCGATGGCATCGGCCCAGGTCACGCGCGCCGATGAGGCTCCTTGCCCGGCACCGCGATTCACCTACGGTGACGTAGGATGAGGCACGTGCCCGATCTGCGCGGTGCGGCACCGGAAGGAGTAGCGGAGCGCGTGATCACGAGACTGACGCCGCAGGATGCGTCGTTCTACCGACTCGAGTCGAGCAGCAACCCGATCCACATCGGCTCTCTCGCGATCCTCCAGAACACCGAAACCGGCTTCACCGGCCAGGTCCTCGACTACGACGGCCTCATCGACCTGGTCGAATCCCGGCTGCCGCTGGTGCCGCGCTACCGCCGCAAGGTGCGCGAGATCCCGCTCGCCCTGGGCAGGCCGGTGTGGGTGGAGGACAGCCGCTTCGACATCAGCTACCACATCCGCCGCTCCGCGCTGCCCGGTCCGGGCAGCGACGAACAGCTCTACGACCTGGTCGCCCGGCTCGCCTCGCGCCCGCTCGATCAGGGCAGGCCGCTGTGGGAGATGTATCTCATCGAGGGGCTGGCCGACGGGCGCAGCGCGGTGTTCACCAAATCGCACTCCGCGCTCGTCGACGGCGACACCGCCCTCGAGATCGGGCACGTGATCCTCGACAACAGCCCGCTGCCGCGCGAACTGGCCGACGACGCGTGGCGGGCCCCGCGCGAACCCACCGACGTGGAGCTGCTGGCGGGCGCGCTGTCCCAGCTGGCCGCGCAGCCGCGCGAGGCCTACGAGGTCGCCCGCGACGCCGGGTCGAACGCGTTCGGGCTGGTCCGGGGCACGCGCATGGCGGTCAAGGCGGCGACGAACGCGGTCCGCGCGGCGACCTCCGGGGTCGCCGACAGCCCGCTCAACGCCCGTACCTCGCGCAGCAGGCGGTTCGACGTGGTGCGCACCGACCTCGAGGACTACCGGACCATCCGGCGCCACTTCGACTGCTCGATCAACGACACGGTGCTCGCCGTGGTCACCGGCGCGCTGCGCAACTGGCTGCTCTCACGCAACGAGGCCCTGGTCGAATCGGACAACCTGCGGGCCGTGGTGCCGATGTCGGTCTACGTCGACGGCGGCGACCAGCTGACCCCGGCCAGCGAGGTCTCCTCGTTCCTGATCGATCTGCCGGTCGGCGAGCCGAATCCGGTGATGCGCCTGTCCCACATCTCGCACGCCACCGAAGCCGCAGGTCGGCAGCGTCGTGGCGTGCGGGCTCGCACGCTGGTGCACCTGGCCGGGTTCGCCCCGGCGAGCCTGCACGCGATGAGCGTGCGCGCGGCGAGTACCTTCGCCGACAACACGTTCAACCTGGTGATCACCAACGCGCCGGGACCACAGACCGCGATGTACATCGGCGGGGCGCGCATGCTGGAGATGTATCCGGTATCGCCGCTGCTGCGCAATCAGACGTTGAGTTTCGGGCTCACCTCGTACGACGGTCAGGTCTTCTACGGACTCAACGCCGACCGCGACGCCATGGCCGACATCGACGTCCTGGCGGCGTCGGTGCACGAATCGATGGAGGAGTTGCTCGGTGCCTGTATCTGACAACGGCAAGCTGCGCGTCTACATCCCGGCGACGATCCCGATGCTGCGCAGGCTCGTCGACGAGCGGGAGGTGTTCCCGCTCGGCGCGACCGCGTTCGCGGTGACACCCGCGCTGCGCGAGGCCTACGCCGCAGGCGACGACGACGAACTGGCCGAGGTCGCGATGCAGGAGGCGGCCAGGGCGTCGATGCGGCTGCTCGCGGCCGAACGCGACGGCCTCGACGACGCGGCCGACGACGCCACCGCCGAGGGCGAGGCGGCCGACCCCGGCAGCCCGATCTACCGGCGGGCGGTGATCGCCGCCGACGTCACCGGCGCGAAGCTGCGGCCCGATCTGGACGACGCGGTGGTGAAGCTGGCCGGGCCGATCACCTACGACCAGGTGGCGTCGGTGCACGTCGACCTGGCCGAGGCCGAGCCGCAGGTCGCCAAGGCCGTCGACGTCATCGACGCCGCGGATCTGGGCGATACCGACGCCGAGTTCGTCCTCGGTGACGCCGAGGACCACCAGCTCGCCTGGTACGCCACCCAGGAACTACCGTTCCTGCTCGACCTGCTGTGACATCTCCCGAGATCAACGCCGTGATCACCGCTGCCACTGCCATCAAACCTACGATGCCGTAACCTGGCTGCGAGCGAGCTGCCCCACCGCGGCTCGACGGCAGGACAGGGAGACAACGGCAAGCATGGTCATGAACAAGTTCCGGGAATGGCTCGAAGCACCGGCCGCGCAGGTCGGCGACCGCGGCGGCAAGCTCAACGTGCTGCGTGGCGCGGTAGCCCGGGTGACCACTCCCCTGCTCCCCGACGACTACCTACATCTGGCCAACCCGCTGTGGTCGGCGCGGGAGCTGCGCGGGCGGATCGTCGAGGTACAGAAGGAGACCGCCGATTCGGCGACCCTGGTGATCAAGCCGGGCTGGGGTTTCGACTTCAAATACCAGCCGGGCCAGTACATCGGCATCGGCATCCTGATCGACGGCCGCTGGAACTGGCGGTCCTACTCGCTGACCTGTCCGCCGGACTGGACCGGCGAGGGCGGCAAGCGGCTGATCTCCATCGCGGTGAAGGCGATGCCGGAGGGCAAGCTGTCCAGCCACCTCGTCAACGGGGTGGCCGCGGGCACGATCGTGCGCCTGGCCGCGCCGCAGGGCGGATTCGTGCTGCCGGAGCCGCCGCCGGCGAAGGTGCTCTTCCTCACCGCGGGCAGCGGCATCACCCCGGTGATGTCGATGCTGCGGACGATGGATCGGCGCGACGGCGTCTCCGATGTGGTGCACGTGCACTCGGCGCCCACCGACGCCGATGTGATGTTCGGCGCCGAGTTGCGGGCGCTGCACGACAAGCACCCGAGCTTCGTCTCGCACCTGCAGCTGACCGACGCGCAGGGCCTGTTCTCGCTGGCGAGCCTGGACGAGCTCTACCCCGATTGGCGTGAGCGCGAGACCTGGGCCTGCGGCCCGGCCCCGATGCTCGACGCGATCGAACAGCATTGGAAGACAGCCGGAATCGCCGAGAAGCTGCACATCGAGCGCTTCGAGGTCGAGCGCTCGGCGATCGGCGAGGGCGGCACCGTGACCTTCGGCACCACCGGTCGCACCGTCTCCGCCGACGGCGCGACCAGCCTGCTCGAGGCGGGCGAGTCGGTAGGGGTCCAGCTGCCGTTCGGCTGCCGGATGGGCATCTGCCAGACCTGCGTGGTCACCCTGTCCGCCGGACACGCCCGCGACCTGCGCAACGGTGACGAACGTCAGCCGGGCGACAAGGTGCAGACCTGCATCTCCGCCGCCGCGGGTGACTGCACGCTCGACATCTGAGCACCCCACGCACTTCGGACACCAGGTACCCTCGGAGTAATGCGTCGGCCATATGAATGGCCGACAGCGGCTGGTCCCGGCTACCACGCGCCGACCGGCGCACGAGGGCCGAGAACGCGGCACAGCCAGCCGTTCTCGGCCCGTCTCCGTTCCGACCCGACCAGCCGCCACACCAACAGAGAGGACCCCGGTGGCCATCACCGATATCCAGGCCTTCGCCCACCTCACGTCGGCCGACATCGAGACCCTGGGGAAAGAACTCGATTCGATCCGCCGTTCGGTGGAGACCTCCCGCGGCGAACGCGACGCGAAGTACATCCGTCGCACCATCGCCGCCCAGCGCGCGCTGGAAGTGGCGGGACGCGCGGTGCTGTTCGGCAGCCGCAACCGCTGGGCCTGGCTCGGCGGCACGGCGCTGCTGTCGGTGGCCAAGATCATCGAGAACATGGAGCTCGGGCACAACGTCAGCCACGGGCAGTGGGACTGGATGAACGATCCGGAGATCCACTCCACCAGCTGGGAGTGGGACATGACCGGGACCTCGGCGCAGTGGCGCCGGGCGCACAACTACTCCCATCACACCTACACCAACGTGCTGGGCAAGGACGAGGATCTGGGCTTCGGCATCCTGCGGATGACCCGCGACGAGGCCTGGCACCCCAAGCATCTGGTGCAGCCCGCGGCGAATCTGTTGCTCGCGGCCACCTTCGAGTGGGGCATCGCGCTGCACGACCTCGGCATCGAGAAGGAGCTGGCCGGCGTTCCGACCAAACAGCTGCTCTCCGAACCGAACAAGGAGTTCGCCCGCAAGGCGGGCCGCCAGGTCGTCAAAGACTTCGTGCTCTACCCCGCGCTGACCGGTCCCGCCTGGAAGTCGACCCTGAAGGCGAATACGACCGCCAACCTGGTCCGCAACCTGTGGGCCTACGCGGTGATCTTCTGCGGCCACTTCCCCGACGGCGCCGAGAAGTTCACGATCGAGCAGCTCGACGGCGAGACCCAGGGCGAGTGGTACCTGCGCCAGATGCTGGGCAGCGCCAACTTCAAGGCCGGTCCGGTGATGGCGTTCATGAGCGGCAACCTCTGCTACCAGATCGAGCACCACCTGTTCCCCGACCTGCCGAGCAACCGGTACCCCGAGGTCGCGGTGCGCGTGCGCGAACTGTGCGACAAGTACGACCTGCCCTACACGACCGGCTCGCTGGGCAAGCAGTACCTGCTGGCGTTCCGGACCATCCACAAGCTGGCCCTGCCGGACCGCTTCCTGAAGCGGACCGCCGACGACGCGCCCGAGACGTCCTCGGAGCACAAGTTCGCCGGCATCTCGCTGCCGGACGCGCTGCGGGTCGATCCGGAGACGGGCAAGCGCTTCGGCCTGCGCTCGGCGCTGCACGACGCCAAGGTGTCGCTGGAGATCAAGGCCAGGCACGAGAAGGAAGTGCTGCGCGAAGCGAAAGCGACGCTGAAGGCGCGGGCGCGGCAGGAGAAGCTGGCATTGCGCGAGGCCAAGCGCGCCCTCGGCGAGCGGGCCAAGCACGAGCGCGGCGCGCTGCGCGACCGAGCGGCCAAGCGGATGGCGCGCCGGGGATGAGATAACATCTCCATCTCGATTTCGCAATAGGACGTTTCACACAATCCGGGCCCGAAATCGCCAACCTACGCTCTCGTAACCTACGGTAGTGTAACCGGCATGGCGATCTCGGATGTCAAGGAATACGCGCACCTCACCGCCGCGGATGTCGAAGCTCTCGGTGCTGAGTTCGACGCGATCCGCCGCGAAATCGAATCTTCACGGGGGGCCGCCGACGCGCGCTACATCCGCAATGTCATCCGCCTACAGCGGGCGCTGGAGATCAGCGGACGTACCGTGCTGTTCGCCAGCTTCCTGCCGCCGGCCTGGCTGGCCGGCGTCGCCCTGCTCGGCACTGCCAAGATCATCGAGAACATGGAGATCGGGCACAACGTCATGCACGGGCAGTGGGACTGGATGAACGATCCGGAAGTCCACTCCACCTCGTGGGAATGGGACAACGCGGGCCCGTCGGCGCACTGGAAGATCACCCACAACTTCCTGCACCACAAGTACACCAACGTCCTGGGCATGGACGACGACATCGGCTACGGCCTGCTGCGCGTCACCCGCGATCAGCGCTGGATGCCGTTCTACCTGGGCAACCCGGTCTACAACCTGCTGCTGCAGATGCTGTTCGAGTACGGCGTCGCCATCCAGCATCTGGAGCTGGGCAAGGTCGCCAAGAAGAAGTGGACCAAGGACTCGCCCGAGTGGCAGCAGTTCGACGCCGACCGCAAGCTGGTGCTCAAGAAGATCGGCAAGCAGGCGGCCAAGGACTACGTGATCTTCCCGCTGCTCACCGGTCCCTCGTTCTTCACCACCCTGACCGCCAACATGGCCGCCAACGTGGTGCGCAACGTGTGGACCAACGCGGTGATCTTCTGCGGCCACTTCCCCGACGGCGCGGAGAAGTTCACCAAGGCCGACATCGAGAACGAGACCCAGGGCGAGTGGTACCTGCGCCAGATGCTGGGCAGCGCCAACATCTCCGGCGGCAAGGTCATGCACTTCATGACCGGCAACCTCAGCCACCAGATCGAGCACCACCTGTTCCCCGACCTNATCTCCGGCGGCAAGGTCATGCACTTCATGACCGGCAACCTCAGCCACCAGATCGAGCACCACCTGTTCCCCGACCTGCCGAGCAACCGCTACGCCGCCATCGCCGTGCGGGTGCGCGAGCTGGCCGAGAAGTACGACCTGCCCTACACCACCGGGTCGCTGCCGGTGCAGTACTTCAAGTCGTGGCGCACGATCCTCAAGCTGTCGCTGCCCAACAAGTACCTGCGCCACACCACCGACGACGCCCCGGAGACCAAGTCCGAGAAGCTGTTCGGCGGCAATGCCGTCAGCACCGTCGACCCGGTGACCGGCCGTCGCCGTGGCCTGCGCACCGCGCTGGACGCCGGGCGCAAGCTGGCCCGCCGCTCGATGGCCTGACCGGCTGCGGTTGACTGGTCGGCGTGTGTGCCGACCAGTTGAGCGTCTACGACGCGATCCGCCTGCGCCGTGATGTGCGCGCCGAGTTCACCGGCGAGCTCGTCGACGACGACACCCTGTGGCGGATTCTGGACGCCGCCCACCGCGCGCCCAGCGTCGGCAACTCCCAACCGTGGGACTTCGTCGTGGTCCGCAAGCCCGACACTCTGCGCCGCTTCGCCGACCACGTCGCGGGCAAGCGGGTCGAGTTCCGGGACGCGCTGCCCGCCGATCGGGCCGAGACCTTCGAGCCGATCAAGATCGACGGGATCATCGAGAGCGGCACCGGCGTCGTGGTCACCCACGACGACCGGCGCGGCGGACCGCAGATCCTGGGCCGGGCGACGGTGCCGGAGACCGGCGTGTACTCGACGGTGCTGGCCATCCAGAACCTGTGGCTCGCGGCGACCGCGGAGCGGGTGGGCGTCGGCTGGGTGTCGTTCTACGATCCGGAGTTCCTGCGCGCGCTGGTCGACCTGCCCGCCGGGATCAAGCCGGTGGCCTGGCTGTGCGTCGGACCGGTGCGCGAATTCCAGCGGGTCCCCGACCTGGAACGATTCGGGTGGCGATCGGGTCGCTCGCTCACCGAAGCCGTGCACCACGAAACCTTCGGCGGCTGAACGCGATCCGGGCACCCGCTGCGACGGCGGATGCCCGGAGGGGTGTGTGTTGGTGTCAGGCCAGTCGGATCAGGCCGTAGTCGAAGGCGTGTCTGCGATAGACGACCGAGGGCCGGTCCGTCTCGCGATCATGGAACAGGAAGAAGTCGTGCCCGACCAGTTCCATCTGGTAGAGCGCATCGTCCACCGACATCGGTGTCGCGGTGTGCACCTTGGTGCGCACGATGTGGCCGGGACCGTCCTCGTGTTCGGGTTCCTCGGCATGGGCGTGCGCCGCGGCGCCGTTCGGCGCGGCGAACAGGGATTCGTCCACCAGCGTCGCGGTGGCCTGCGCGACCGAGACCGGCGTCTTGTCGCCGTAGTGCACGACGCGCCGCTTGTCCTTGGTCCGGCGCAGTCTGCTCTCGATCTTCTGGGTGGCCGACTCCAGCGCGGCGTAGAAGCTGTCTGCGCAGGCTTCCGCGCGCACGATCGGTCCACGGCCGCGCGCGGTGATCTCGACGCGCTGACAGGCCTTGCGTTGACGACGGTTGCGTTCGTGGAAAAGTTCCACATCGAAGAGGAATATCGACGGATCGAAGCGCTCTAGCCGAGCCAGCTTCTCCGCGACATAGATTCGATAGTGGTCGGGGACTTCGACATTCCGACCGGAGACCACCACTTCGGCGTGCGGGCTCTCGGTCGAGTCGGCGGCACTGTCAGCCAGTGCCGTGGGGTCAGCATCTCGCACTGATGCCCGTGAAGAAGTCGTCACGCGTACCTCCCGGATATGGCCGCACACGATGAAGCGAGTGCGGCGGGATTGAGCTGTGCCGATCGGGATTCGCTCGGCACCAGATGTCCGCGGCGCCACCTCCCAAACTTGTCGTTCGGTGTGTGTCCGCGACGCTAGTCCGCCACGGGCAAGTGCGCCACTGTTCACGCAAATTTCGCGGAGTCAAGCCGCGCAGGTCACCAAAACGGCGCACGGAAGTACGCCGATTCGACTAAGAACGCGTACCGATTCGGTGACAGTCGCCCCTGTCGTGAGGACGTCGTCGACCACGACTACCTCGGCATTCGCCGCGATGGCCGCCGCGTCGGCGAGCTGGGTCACGGTCATGATCTTGTCGCGCAGATTGTGGGCACGCTCGCGTGGCGTCAACCCCACCGAGTCGCGGACCCCGCGCCGCATCCGCAGCAGCGGCACACTCCGGCTATCGATCAGCCATCGCGCGGCCTGCGCCGCCGAGCGCGCCACCGGGTCACCACCGCGGCGGCGCGCGGCCGCCGATCGAGTCGGCGCGGGCACGAGCACCAGCGGGCGATCAGGGGCCCGTAGCCGGTCCAGAGCCAGCGCCAGCGCCAGCCCGAGTGGTGCGGCCAGGTCGCGCCT
>NZ_JBCGFB010000094.1:0-24131 GCF_038752175.1 Nocardia sp. No.11
GCGGACACCGCGCGCGACCGCGCGCAACTGCCCCGTGGCGTCGGCGAGGTCGGCGGCGAAGCGGCCACGGCCGGCGACCGGGCCCACCAGATTGCCCGCGCTGGCGGCGCGGTCGGGATCTTCGCCCCGGTTGAGCCGGTCGAGCGAATCGACGATCGCGTGCATCATCCCGCCGCCGTCGCAGGCGACATGGGAGGCGACCAGGGTGACAACGGTGCCGCCGGACTCCGTGTGCGCGCCCGCCAGCTGCCACACCAGGCCGCGTTCGGGGTCGAACTCGACCGCGGCCTGCTCGAGGAACCACTCCAGCACCCGGTCGTCGGGCAGCGGTGTCGGCGTCCAGATCAGCGGCATCGACTCCGTGGCGGGCTCCCAGTGCGCCCGCGCGATCGGGAACCGGGTGGTGCGGACCTTACGGGCGATGAACCCCGTGGCCAGGTGCGCGTGCCAGCGCCGCAGCAGCTCGGGGTCGAGCTGCTCGTCGAAGCGGTAGGCCAGCTGGTTGACCAGTGCGTTGGGGTAGAGGCTGTGCAGTTTGAAGAACAGGTCGTCGTCGGCGGTGATCCGGTTGAGGCCGGCCGGTCCCGTGGCGACGGCCGCGACGGCGGGGGAGGTGACGGTCATCGGGAACTCCTCATCGGGAACGGAGGGTGCGCACGGTCAGCGGCGCGAAGACGGCGACGACGACCACCGAGGCCACCAGCGACCAGCACGCGTCGGCACCGACGGTGCCCGCGGCGGCCAGCTCGCGCACCGCGGAGACCAGGTAGGACACCGGATTCACGTCCGAGACGTGCTGCATCCAGGTGGGCATGGACTCCTCGGGAACCAGGGCGTTGGAGGCGAAGCCGAGGAAGGTCAGGACCAGCATGCACATGCCCTGGACGGCGGCGGGCCGGGCGACGGTCGCGCCGATGAAGGCGAACAGCCAGCTGATCGCGGTGGTCGCGACGACGACCAGTACGGCGCCGGCGAGGAACCCGGCGGTGTGCTCGGGCCGGTAGCCCATGCAGAACCCGACGATCACCACCGTCGTCGCGGCGATGAGGTACCGCACCGTGCCCGCCAGCAACGCTCCGGCAACCGGGGCGGAACGGGCGATCGGCATGGCGACGAAGCGGTCGAAGACTCCCGAATGGATGTCCTCGGACAGCTGCACGCCGGTGGCGACCGAGGAGGTGAGCACGATCTGCACCAGCACGCCCGGGATCATGATCGGGAGGTAGGCGTCCATGCTGCCCGCGATCGCGGTGCCGAAGATGCTGCCGAACAGCACCGGGCCCACGATGGGCAGCAGGATGGCGTCGTAGAGCAGTTGCGGGCTGTGCCGGAAGGTGAGCAGGCCACGCCAGGCCATCATCAGCGCATGGTGCAGCGCGGCGAGCGCGCCGACCCGGGTGATCCGCGGCGCGCGCACGACCTGCGGCGGCGTCGTGGTGGTCGTGGTGAGAGTCATGGCGTTGCTCGACCTTTCACGAAGGGCGGTCATGCCGCGTCGACGGTGTCGGCGGTGCGGGCGTGCCCGGTCAGTGCCAGGAACACCTCGTTGAGATCGGGCCGGTCGACCGCGAACCCGCGCAGCGTGAGCCCCGCGGCGCGGCAGGCGGCGACGATGTCGGCGCCGAGCGCGACATCGGGCAGGGTCACCGTGAGCGTGCCGGTCGAGGAGCCCTCGGGGACCTCGCCGGTGAGTTCCTGGATCAGCGCTTCGGCGCGGCGCAGGTCCGCGGTGTCGGGAATGTCGAGGCGCAGCACCTGTTCGCCGATGGAGGACTTGAGCTCGGCGGCAGTGCCCTCGGCGACGAGCGTGCCCCGGTCGATCACCGCGATCCGGTCGGCCAGCGCGTCGGCCTCCTCGAGGTACTGCGTGGTCAGCAGCACGGTCGCACCGCGGTCGACCAGACCGCGCACGATGCCCCACATCCGGTCGCGGGTGTGCGGGTCCAGGCCCGTGGTCGGCTCGTCGAGGAAGATCAGCGGGGGCACGGTGATCAGCGTCGCGGCCAGGTCCAGGCGGCGGCGCATCCCGCCGGAGAAGGCCGAGACGCTGCGGCGCGCGACAGCCGAGAGCTCGAACTCCGCGAGCAGTTCGTCGCTGCGCGCGGCGGCCGCGCGCCGGGAGAGGCCGAGCAGGCGGCCGAACAGGCGCAGATTCTCACCCGCGGTGAGGGTTTCGTCGACGGAGGCGTATTGGCCGGTGAGCCCGATCATCGAGCGCACGGCGGTGGCCTCGCGGACCACGTCGAAACCGAACACCTCGGCGCTACCGCGATCGGGGCGCAGCAGCGTCGCCAGCATGCGGACCGTCGTGGTCTTGCCCGCGCCGTTGGGGCCAAGCATCGCGAAGACCGAGCCCGCCGGGATGCTGAGATCGATGCCGCCGACGGCGGTGAAGTCGCCGTAGGACTTGCCGAGTCCGCTGGTGCGGACCGCGATGTCGGTGGTCACCGGTGCCTCCCGGCATGGTCGAGTTCGGGGGTCGAGAACGTCAGGGGGACGAGGTGTTCCACCTCGTCGGCGGCCAGCGCGACGCCGTGGTCGGGGACGCGGTTCGCGTACGCGGTGGCGCGCGAGACCACGGTCGGGTCGGCGACTCGGTCCAGCAGGGTGGTGAGCCGCTCGGCGGTCAGCTCGGCGGCGCGCAGGGTGTCGGCCAGTCCGAGGCGGGCCAGGGCCTGTCCCCAGTACGGCTGGTCGGCCTGGATCGAGCAGATCACCTGGGGCACACCGGCGCGCAGCGCGGCGGCGGTGGTGCCCGCCCCGCCGTGGTGCACCGCGGCGGCACAGCGCGGGAACACCGCGGCGTGGTCGACCTGTTCGACGATCGCGACGTCGGCGGACAGCTCCGGCTCGATGCCGGCCCAGCCCGCGGCCAGCAGCAGTCGGCCGCCCCGCCGTGCGCAGACCGTGCGCAGCATCGCCACCAGCGCCGCCGGATCGTCGACGGCCATCGAGCCGAAGCCGACATAGATCGGTGCGGCGCCCGCGTCGAGCCACGCCGTCAACGCGGGATCGGCCGGGCCGCCGAGGAATCCGTGGGTATCGACGGCGAAGCCGGTGATCGGATGCCGATCGGGTAGTTCGGCCGCGAGCCCGGGGAACAGATCGATGTCGTAGGCCTGGATCGAGACCCGCTGCGGGAGTGGGTGTTCCACGATGCCGAACTCGGCGAGCGGGGCGGCGAGCGCGGCATCGCGGGCCCAGCGCAGACCCGACCAGATCCGCCGGTTGAGCGCGCCGGGAATCCTGGCTCCCCACGCGGTGGGTACCACGGGCACCGAGCGATTCGGGTGGATGGGGAAGAAGTGCACCGCGGCCAGCGGCAAGCCGACCCGCCGGGCGGCCTTCTCGGCCGCCTCCTCGCCCGCCATGCCCGTCACCAGCACGTCGTGGCCCGGCGCGAGCGCGAGCAGGTCACGGACCGCTTCGGCCACGCCGCGGCGCTGCAGATCCAGCACGGCCCGCAGCCGCTGACGCGGGCTGGGGCTGCGGAAACGCCGGTCGGCGTGCTGGGTGCGCAGCAGTTCGGCGCTGTCGCGACCGAAGCCGACCGCGGGAATGCCGTGCGCGGTGGCGAAGTCGACGAGGTTGGGGGACAGGGCGAGCGTCACCGAGTGCCCGCGAGCCTGGAGCTCGCGGGCCAGCAGGATGCCCGGTTGGGCATCGCCGCGGCTGCCGGTGAAGGCCAGCAGTGCGCGCATCGTCAGCCCGCGCTCAGCGCTGCCGACGCGGAGTCGGCGATCGGGGCGTTCGTGACGGGCGCCGCGAGAGTGGTGACCGCGTAGATGGCCCTGGCGAATTCGGTGAGGAACCGGTCCATCACCTCGGCGGGCAGCCCGGCCGGGTAGCGGGTGGACACGTAGAGCCCCTCCGGACCGCGCACGACCCAGAAGTACACCTCGTCGGTGGAGTACGACACCGCCCGCAGCGTGCGTCCGCGCAGGTCGGCGACCAGCTCGTAGTCCGGCAGCATCCGGATGTCGAGGAATGACGCGCCGAAGGTCGGGCCCTCGAGCGCACCCGCCATCGCCAGCGACCGGCCCCAGGAGGCGTCATTGCAGATGTGGGCGCGCTTGAGGGCGGCCCGGGTGATCTCGAGCGCGGCGCCCATGTCGGCGCCGGCGGGCAGGGTGATGTCGACCGGGACGACATTGACGAACCAGCCCATCGACTCGAGCCAGGTCAGGTCCGGGCGGGTCGCGATCGGCATGATGGTGCGGAAACGGTCGTCGCCGAACACTTCTCGCGAAGCGGCGGCGAGCGCGGCGAACACTGTGACCGAGAGCCGGTGCTTGAGCCGGTCGAGCGCCCCTTCGACCTCCTCGAGCTGGTCGAGGGTCAGCAGCGTGCGCGAGACACTGGGCTGGGCGTGCTCGCCGTCGAGCGCGGCCACCATGCCCTCGGCGAAGCGGGGCATCGGCGAGCCGGGGGTGCCGACGAAGTCGCGCCACACGGCGACGGCGGGGGAGTCGGGGGTCAGTTCCTCGGCGGCGGCGCGTTCGACGGCGGCGAAGTCGGCCGCACTGCCGAAGGTGGCCGAATCGCGGATCTCCCCGCCGTCGCGCACCGCGGTGTAGAGGGTGCGCAGCTCGAGGATCAGCACGGCCTGGGAATAGGCGTCGAGCACCGAGTGATCGGCGGCGACCAGGACCGTGAAGTCGTCGGTGTCGTGGGCGACGGTGGCCACCAGCAGATGCGGCCAGACCAGCGGCGAGAGGCGCAGTTCCAGCTCGTCGCACAGGAATTCGTTGATCAGCTCGCCGTCGGTGAGCTCGGGCACCGGTGCCGAGGTGACCCGCACGGTGCCGGGAGCGGTGGTGATCCGGTGGTAGTCGCCGTCGCCGGTGGGGGCGACGGTGGTGCGGAAACCCTCGTGGCGGTCGTGCCACAGTTCCAGGGTCCTGGCCCATACCTGCGCGTCCAGCGGCGCGTCCATCTCGAAGATGGTGCCGATCCAGCGGCCGCGACCGGGGGTGGGATCCTCCGGATCGAGGAAGCCGAGGTACTGGGAGTGGACGCTGGCGAGGGGGCGTTCGTCGTCATACCACGAGTCGGCGGTGGCCAGTTCCGGTGTCCAGATGGACAGGGCGCCGGAGCGAATCGTGAATTCGGACAGATGGGTGTATTCCATGCGGGGTCACCTCGAGGTGCAGTGCATGCCGAAGACGGCGCGAACGGGGATATCGGTGACCGCGGTCGCGTCACCGGATGTTGCTCTGGATCCCGCACCGGATGTAGCTGGCGAACCCTGGGCTATCCCGAGTCTATAACTCTGAGAGTTTTCTGAAATACGCGTTAGTCACAACTGGTCTATGTGAAGAAGCTCACTTTCAAATTGTCCCGGATCCCCAGCGTAACCCGGTGCCCCTGAAGTAAGGGGGTTTCAGTTCAGAAAGTCCACGACCGAACCGGTGAATCGGCTATGACCTGCGCTTATGTCGTGAAAGTCGGGCCGAACTCGGCGAGCACGGTGCCGTGCCGGACCACGCCGGAGAGTCCGGGGAGCTCGATCGGGGGCGTCCAGGAGCGGAATCCGTCATAGCTGTCGCTGACGACATAGCGGCCGTCGGTGTAGGCATCGAGGTAGATCCGGTGCCCGCCGTCGGGCAGCCGGACCACCGACTGACCCTCGCTCGGACCACCCCAGCCGGCCCAGTCGCCGGTCGCCACGAAGGTATAGGGCCCGACCGGACGGTCGGCCACGGCCAGTTCGATCAGTTTGGTGTCCTCGTTCTTGACGAAGGCGAACAACCGTCCGTCCCACCGGACCAGGGTGGTGTCGATATGGCCGAGGGAACCCGGTCGGGCGGGGCCGAGCCCGAGCAGCGGCACCGGCGGCGCCCAGGTCGTGAGGCCGGCGTCGAGCGGGATCAGCAGATGCGGGGTGAACCCGTGGCCCCAGGTGAGCGAGACGATGATGGCGACGCGGCCGGCGGCGTCGGCGTACCACTCCGGCGCCCACGCGCCTTCGAGCCTGCCCGGCACCAGCATCGGCGCGGGCGCCATGGGCGTCCAGGTGATGCGGTCGAGGCTGTGGGCCAGGCCGATCGCGGTGGCGTCACCGGCCATCGTGTAGGTGAGGTAATAGCGGCCGTCGGCGTGACGCAGGATGCTCGGATCGCGGACCAGTCCGGTGGGCGGGGTATACGCGTGCTCGCTGACCGGGGTGAACTCGGTGCCGTCGACCGACTCGTACACCGCCAGCGTCGTATCGCTGTCGGCGCGGAACGCGGTCATCGTGTAACGGGTGGGGGTGCGCTCGGGGTCGATCCCGACACCGGGCCCCAGCGCCGATTGCGCCCGCGCGGTTCCCATCGCGAGCAGCGGCACCCCGGCCAGCAGCGCGAGTGCGGATCGTCGGCCCACTGTCATCGCCATGACATGGGATTATCCGAGCGGTAACCGCCCCGGCGACGCAGACGCGCCGCACGTGGTTCAGCCGCGCGCCGACACCGGCTCGGTCTCCGAGGCCGTCGGCGGAGCCGTGACCGGCATCTTCGCGTCGAGGGCCAGCCCGAGCAGGCCCAGCGACAGGCAGACCGCCGAGACGGTGACCGCGATCGGATCGGTAGGGCCGGCCAGGGATCCGGCGAGCACGACCGTCGAGATCGTGCCCGGCGCCGACCCGACGAGCGTGGCCGCCAGATAGGGCAGCACCCGCACCGAGGACAAGCCGCAGCAGTAGTTGACGATCGAGAACGGCGCGAGCGGGATCATCCGCAGCGCTGCCACCGCGAGCCACCCGCGCTGGGCCAGCCGGTCATCGATCGCGCGGGCCGCCGGATGGTGCAGATGCTCGGCGACCCGGTCGCGGCCGACCGCGCGCACACCCAGCAGCGCCAGCGTCGCGCTGATCCCGGTGGCGCCCAGTGCGACGGTCGACCCCAGTACGGGACCGAACAGGACACCGCTGGTCACCGTCAGCACCGTGCGCGGCACCGGCGCCACCGCGACGAGCGCGTAGAAGAGGAAGAACAGCAGCGGCAGCAGCGGACCCGCGCCGCCTGCCCACTCCCTGATCTGCTGCGGGCCGGGCAGCGGAACCATCATCGCCACCACGAACAGCACGGCGATCCCGGCCAGAGCCATGAGCAGGCGCGGGGAGCGGATCAGTCGGGACACCGGATAAGCGTACCGGCCGGTAGGGGATGGCCGGAGCGAGTGGACAGGGTGTCACAGTTAGCATCATGTAAGAACCGGACACATCCTGGTTCGCCGCAGTATTCCGCTGCTGGGCTGATGCTGCCGGATCGGCAGTACACCGGGATGCGGTCGTCGAATGGAAGAGAGAACAGCAGCTATGCCGATTGGTTCAGAGTCCGGGGCGGGACTCGCACCGGATCCGGTGCCCGAGTACGCCGCGTGGCGCAAGGGTGTGGCGGGCGTGCTGGCGAAAGCGCGACGGGTCGAGGCTGCCGAGCTCCCGGCGGAGCCCGAGCATCTGCTCGACGAGACCACCTATGACGGGCTGACCATCGCCCCGCTCTACACCCGCCGCGACGAACTGCCCGAGCAGCCGCTGCCGGGCGCCTTCCCGTTCGTCCGCGGTGGCAGCGCCACCCGCGACCCGCAGCGCGGCTGGTTCGTCGCCGCCTTCGCCGGCTCGGCCGATGCCGCGGCCACCAACCGGACGATTCTCAGCTGGCTGGAGAACGGCGTGAGCGCCGTGTCGCTCGGCGTGGGCGCCGAAGGCGTCGCGACCGCCGACATCCCTACCGCCCTGACCGGCCTGCTCTTCGAGCTGGCCCCGCTGACCCTGGTGGCGGGCGCCGACGTCGACGCCGCCGCCGCGCAGGTCTTCACGGTGCTCGACGGCTACCAGCTCGCCGAGCGGGCGCAGATCCAGGTCGGCCTGGGCGCCGCGCCGCTGACGAGCGCTTTCGCCGGCGCCGCCGACATCGACATCGATCAGGCCGTCGCCCTGGCCACCCGCGCGATCGCCCGTCCGGAGACCGTGCGCGCGATCACCGTGGACGGCACCGCCTTCCACAACGCCGGCGCCGCCGACGCTCAGGAACTGGGCGCGTCCGTCGCGGCCGGTCTGGCGTACCTACGCGCGCTGACCGCCGCCGGGGTCGACATCGCCGACGCGTTCGGTCAGCTCGAGTTCCGCTTCGCGGCCACCGACGACCAGTTCGCCACGATCGCGAAGTTCCGCGCGGCCCGGCGTCTCTGGGCCCGCGTCGCGCAGGTGTGCGGCGCGCCCGCTTTCGGCGCCGCCCCGCAGCACGCGGTGACCTCGGCCGCCATGATGACCCAGCGCGACCCCTGGGTGAACCTGCTGCGCACGACCCTGGCCGCCTTCGGTGCCGGTGTCGGTGGCGCCGACTCGGTGACCGTGGCCCCGTTCGACTCCGCTCTGCCCCCGGGCGAACTCGGCGTCTCGCAGTCGTTCTCGGAGCGCATGGCCCGCAATATCCAGCTGCTGCTGCTCGAGGAGTCGCGTCTCGGGCACGTCCAGGACCCGGCCGCCGGTTCCTGGTACGTCGACTCGCTGACCGACGAACTCGCCGCCAAGGCCTGGGAGTTCATGCAGGAGATCGAGGCCGCCGGTGGCTATCCCGCCGCGCTGGCCGCGGGCCTGGTCGCCGAGCGCATCGCCGAGACGGCCGCCACCCGCGCCGCCGACATCGCGCACCGCAAGACCGCGGTCACCGGCGTCAACGAATTCCCCAACCTGGCCGAGACCCCGCTCTCGGAGCAGGCCCGCACCGTGGACTCGGTCGCGCGCTACGGCGCGGCGTTCGAGTCGCTGCGCAACCGTTCCGACGCCTACCTCGCGGCCAACGGTGCCCGGCCCCAGGCGCTGATCGTGCCGCTCGGCCCGGTCGCCGAACACAACGCCCGCACGATCTTCACCGCGAACGTGCTGGCCTCCGGCGGTATCGAGTCGGTCAACCCCGGCCCGCTGACCGTCGACGGAATCGCCGCGGCCGCCACCGCGTCCGGTGCGCCGATCGCGGTGCTGTGCGGTGCCGACAAGCGCTACGGCGAGGAAGCCGGCGCCGCGGTCGAGGCCCTGCGTGCCGCGGGCATCGACACGGTCCTGCTGGCCGGACCGGAGAAGTCGGTCGCGCAGTACAGCGGTACACAGCGTCCCGACGGGTACCTGACCCTGCGCATCGACGCGGTCGCGGTCCTGTCGCAGCTGCTGGAGAAGGTGGGAGCCTGATGACGACATCCGATATCGAGCACCTGGTCGGTAGTTTCGCCGAGGTGCCGCTGACCGAGCACGCGCCGACGGCCGCCGAGGTCGACGACGCGCAGGTCAAGGAGTTCGTGGCCGAGGCCGCCGCGGCCAACCACACCACCGCCGACCAGCTCACCTGGGCCACGCCCGAGGGCATCGACGTGCCGCCGGTGTTCACCAAGGCCGACCGCGATGCCGTTGTCGCGCAGGGTTATCCGCTCGACACGGTGCCCGGCGTGGCGCCGTTCCTGCGCGGTCCCTACCCGACCATGTACGTCAACCAGCCGTGGACCATCCGCCAGTACGCGGGCTTCTCCACCGCCGCCGACTCCAACGCCTTCTACCGCCGCAACCTGCAGGCCGGTCAGAAGGGCCTGTCGGTCGCCTTCGACCTCGCCACCCACCGCGGCTACGACTCCGACCACCCGCGCGTGCAGGGTGACGTGGGCATGGCCGGCGTCGCGATCGACTCGATCCTGGACATGCGCCAGCTCTTCGACCAGATCCCGCTGGACCAGGTGTCGGTGTCGATGACCATGAACGGCGCGGTGCTGCCGATCCTGGCGCTCTACGTCGTCGCCGCCGAAGAGCAGGGAGTCGGGCCCGAGCAGCTGGCCGGAACCATTCAGAACGACATTCTGAAAGAGTTCATGGTCCGCAACACCTACATCTACCCGCCCAAGCCCTCGATGCGGATCATCTCCGACATCTTCGCCTTCACCAGCGCCAAGATGCCGAAGTTCAACTCGATCTCCATCTCGGGTTATCACATCCAAGAGGCCGGTGCCACAGCCGATCTGGAGTTGGCCTACACCCTGGCCGACGGCGTGGAGTACATCCGGGCCGGAATCGCGGCGGGCATGGACGTCGACAAGTTCGCTCCGCGCCTGTCGTTCTTCTGGGCCATCGGCATGAACTTCTTCATGGAGGTCGCCAAGCTGCGCGCGGGTCGCCTGCTGTGGAGTGAGCTGGTCTCGAAGTTCGAGCCCAAGAGTGCGAAATCGCTGTCGCTGCGGACGCATTCGCAGACTTCCGGTTGGTCGCTCACCGCCCAGGACGCCTACAACAATGTGGCGCGCACCTGCATCGAGGCGATGGCCGCGACCCAGGGCCACACCCAGTCGCTGCACACCAACGCCCTCGACGAGGCGCTCGCGCTGCCGACGGACTTCTCCGCCCGCATCGCGCGCAACACCCAGCTGCTGATCCAGCAGGAGTCCAACACCACCCGTCCGATCGACCCGTGGGGTGGCTCGTACTACGTGGAGTGGCTCACCCACCAGCTCGCCGAGCGGGCCCGCGCGCACATCGCCGAGGTGGAGGCGCACGGCGGTATGGCGCAGGCGATCTCGGAAGGCATTCCGAAGCTGCGCATCGAAGAGGCCGCCGCCCGCACCCAGGCGCGCATCGACACCGGCCAGCAGCCGGTGATCGGCGTCAACAAGTACCAGGTCGAAGAGGATCAGCAGGTCGAGGTCCTCAAGGTCGAGAACTCGCGCGTGCGCGCCGAGCAGATCGAGAAGCTGGAACGGCTGCGCGCCGAACGTGATTCGGCCGCCGTCGAGGCCGCGCTGGCCAACCTCACCCGCGCCGCGGCCTCCGCCGAGGGCGGCATGGACAACAACCTGCTGGCCCTGGCCATCGACGCCGCGCGCGCCAAGGCCACCGTCGGTGAGATCTCCGACGCACTGGAGAAGGTCTACGGCCGCCATCAGGCCGAGATCCGTACGCTCTCCGGTGTGTACCGTGACGAAGCAGGCAAGGCCTCCAACATCGGCGCGGCCATCGCGCTCGTCGAGGAGTTCGCCGAGGCCGAGGGGCGCCGCCCGCGCATCCTGGTCGCCAAGATGGGCCAGGACGGCCACGACCGCGGCCAGAAGGTGATCGCGACCGCGTTCGCCGACCTGGGCATGGACGTCGACGTGGGCCCGCTGTTCCAGACCCCCGAAGAGGTGGCGCGCCAGGCGGCCGACAACGACGTGCACATCGTCGGTGTCTCCTCGCTGGCCGCGGGTCACCTCACGCTGGTGCCCGCCCTGCGGCAGGCGCTGGCCGATGTCGGTCGCCCCGACATCATGGTCATCGTCGGCGGTGTCATCCCGCCCGGTGACTTCGACGAGCTGTACGAAGCGGGCGCCGCGGCGATCTTCCCGCCCGGCACGGTCATCGCCGACGCGGCCATCGACCTGCTGAAGAAGCTGGGTGCCTCGCTCGGGCACGAGATCGGTGGCGGCGCACCGGCATGATCGGTCAGCGTCCGGAAGCGATAGCCGGCGTCATCACAGCGGGTGCGCGAGCGTGCTGTGGGGGAGCCGTATGAGCGACGCCGTAGAGCGGGCCGGGGGTACGGCAGCGCACCCCCGGCTCGGCACCACCGCGGGCGTCGGGGCTCCACGCAACGAAGGCCGGTCGGTCGCTCGGGCCGCGCGCACGATCGACATCAACGAGCTGGCCGACGGGATCCGGGCGGGTCAGCGTGCGCCGCTGGCCCGGGCGATCACGCTGGTCGAATCGACCCGCGCCGATCACCGGGAGCTGGCGCAGCAGTTGCTGCTGCGGCTGGGCACCGAGCCGGGCACGGTCGTGTCGAACCGGGTCGGCATCACCGGCGTTCCCGGCGTGGGCAAGTCGACGTTCATCGACGCCCTCGGCATGTACCTGCTGGGCAAGGGCCATCGCGTGGCGGTGCTGGCGGTGGACCCGTCCTCGACCCGCACCGGCGGCTCGATCCTCGGGGACAAGACCCGGATGGCGCGGCTGTCGCTGGAAGCCGACGCGTTCATCCGGCCTTCGCCGACCGCGGGCACTCTCGGCGGCGTGGCCAAGGCCACCCGCGAGACCATCGTGCTGCTCGAAGCCGCCGGCTACGACGTGATCCTGGTGGAGACCGTCGGTGTCGGCCAATCCGAGGTGACCGTCGCCAATATGGTCGACGTGTTCTGCTTCCTCACCCTGGCCCGCACCGGTGACCAGCTCCAGGGCATCAAGAAGGGCGTGCTGGAACTGGCCGAGCTGGTCGCGGTCAACAAGGCCGACGGCAAGCACGAGATCGAGGCCAAGGCCGCGGCGCGCGAGCTGTCCGGGGCCCTGCGCCTGATCCACCCGCACGACGCGCTCTGGCGTCCGCCCGTGCTCACCATGAGCGGGCTCGAAGGCGTCGGCCTCGACAAGTTCTGGGACACCGTCCTGGAACACCGTCGCGTCCTCACCGAGGCGGGCGAATTCGCCGAGAAGCGCCGTCGTCAGCAGGTCGACTGGACCTGGACCATGGTGCACGACCAGATCCTGCGCCGTCTCGCCGACAACCCCGCCGTGAAATCCGCACGCCCCCAGATCGAATCCGCCGTCCGCGACGGCACTCTCACCCCGGCCCTGGCCGCCGAACAGATCCTGCGCGCCTTCGACGCCTGAGCCGGATTCCGGGGCTGTCACGAATCGCGGCTCGGCGATTCGACGGGATTCACCAGGGCGACACCGAGGGTGATCACGGTCAGTCGCTGTCATTTTCCTCGTCGCTGGACGTCGTTTGCCCGCAGGGGTTGCGCGGAGGACCGCCGATGTGAATACTTAGGCATGTGCCTAAGTATTCGGGTGGTGAGTCGGACGGGGGACTGGACAGTGTCTTCCGGGCGCTGGCCGATCCGACGCGGCGGGCGATCGTCGAGCGGCTCGCTCGGGGACCTGCCTCGGTGTCGGATCTCGCGGCGCCGTTCGAGGTCGCGTTGCCGACGATCGTGCAGCACCTGAAGGCGCTCGAGGCCGGGCGGATCGTCAGCTCGGCCAAGATCGGGCGCGTGCGGACCTATCAGCTGGCTCCGGGGTCCTTCGGCTCCGCGATCGACTGGCTGCGGCAGCAACGACCACCGGCCGAGCGGCAACTCGACCGGCTCACGGCACTACTCATGGAATCAGTGAACACCGCAGAGGGAGAACAACAATGAACGACACCGCGACCCGCACCATCAACCACGCCCAGTTCACCATCGAGCGCGAGGTGCCCGTGACGCCCACGGTCGCGTTCCAGGCGTTCGCCGATCCCGCCGTCAAGAGCAAGTGGTTCGGCGGCGAGGAGGGCTGGGAGCTGACCGAGGCCTCCGTCGACTTCCGCGTCGGCGGCATCGAGATCAACGAGGGCATCTTCCAGGAGTCGGTGACCTCGCGCTTCGTCGCCACCTACACCGACATCATCGACAACGAACGCCTCGTCTACACCTACGACATGTGGCTCGACGGCGCCCACATCTCCACCTCGGTCGCGACCTGGGAATTCGAACCGACCAGCACCGGCACCAAGCTCACCCTCGTCGAATTCGGCGCCCACCTCGACGGCCACGACACCGGCGCCCAGCGCGAGGAAGGCACCCGCGAGCTGGTCGACACGCTGGCGAAGTACCTCGAATCCGTCGCCTGATCACCCGTGGTCCATGTCCATCCGCATCGGGGCCGGCTGCTGCCCCGGCGCGAGGACCAGGAACTGGCCCATCATGCCCTGGTCCTCGTGATGGAGCAGGTGGCAGTGGTACATGTACGGGAAGGTCGGGTCGGTGTGATCGGCGAAGTGCATGGCCAGGGTGTAGGTGACGCCCGGCGCCGTGTACACCGTGTCCTTCCAGCCGGAAAGTGCTGGGGGAGGCGGGTTTCCGTCGACCGCGAGGATCTGGAACTGGACGTCGTGGATGTGGAAGTTGTGTGGCCAGTTGTCCTCGTTGCGAACCGACCAGACCTCGGTGGTGTCGACCGGGATGGTCATGTCGATGCGGTTCATGTCCATCCGCCGGTTGTTGATCATGAACCAGCGCAGCTCGAAGCTGCGGGTCGGCGCGGTGGTCGCCGCGGCGAGGGGTCGGAGGGGCACCAGCGCCGCGGGCACGGCCGCCGCGGGGCGCAGGGTGTCGGCGGCCCGCAGGTCCAGGATGGCGAAGGTGTCGTCGAAACCGAACTCGCCGGCGCGATCGATCCCGGCGCGGTCGCCGATCGGCAGCGACCGTAACGTGACGTTCTCGCTCGCGCGAACGGTGACCACGATCTCCGCCCGTTCCCCGGGGCTGAGCTGGATTCGCGACAGTGCCACGGGTTCCGGGAGCAGGCCGCCATCGGTGGCGATCAGCTGGAACGACCGGCCGTCGCCGAGCGCCAGGTGGTACAGGCGGCCCGCGGATCCGTTGAGCACGCGCAGCCGCACCCGCTCGGTGGTGACGTCGAGATGGGCGCCCGCGATGCCGTTGGTGACGATGGTGTCGCCCAGCAGGCCCACATCGGTGGCGTCGGATTCGTCGATGGCGCCGTCGGCGGTGAACCGGCGGTCCTGGATCACCAGCGGAATATCGTCCACGCCATAGTCTTTCGGTAGATCCAGCGCGTCGGCGGGATCGTCGTCGATGAGGAAGAACCCGGCCAGCCCGCGCTGGACGTGCCGTTCGGTATCGCCGTGGGGGTGCGGATGGTACCAGAGCGTCGCGGCCTGCTGCGCCACCGTCCAGCTCGGCGTCCACACCGCACCGGGAGTGATCATCTGATGCGGTCCGCCGTCGGCGGCGGCGGGCACGTGCATGCCGTGCCAGTGCACCGACGTCGGTTCGGGCAGGTCGTTGGTCACCGTGACCGCGACCCGCTCACCGCGCCGGGCCCGCAGGGTCGGGCCGAGCACCGACCCGTCGTAGCCCCAGGTCGCGGTGCGGACACCACGCAGCATCTCGGTGTAGCCCGCCTGCGCGCGCAAGGTGAACCGGCGGACACCGTCGACGCCCACCGTCGACGGCGCCGGTGGCGGGATCGGGAGCGGGCGCGTGGCCGACGACGGCATGGGCGCGGCGGTGCGGAACGAACAACCGGCGGCATAGGCAACCGGAGCGAGGGCGAGTCCGGTGAGGAATCCTCGGCGCGAGACCACGTGGCGTACTCCTTGTCTGTGCGGAGCCTCCAGCTTCGATCGGTTCGGGCCCCGGCCACTCCACCCCGGAGCCGGAGAGCGGGCCGCTGATTCCGGCCGCGCGGCTGTTGCGGACGCGCCGATCGCGTGCTACCCCCGGTGCGTCGCCTACCGTGGGTGCGTGATCGACACCAGCGCACGCCGCGACCCGCGGCCGCTCCTGCGGTGGCTGCCGCTGGCGCTGATCCCGGTCCTGCTGCTGGCCAGCACCTACCCGGGCCAGTACCGGGTGCCGCCGCACTACTGGCTGCTCGCGATGACGGCCGGCCTGGTCTTCCTCGCCGGGGCGCGGTGGCCGCTGGCGGTGTCGCTGATCTTGTCGGCGCTGGCCGTGCCGCTGCTGCGGACGCCGGCGTGGGGCGTGTCCGGCCTGGTGCCCTACCTCGGCGCGGTGGCGCTGGTCGACGTGATCGCGCGCACCCGTCGGCGTTCGACGGTGTGGGTGGCGACCGCGGCCTGGGCCGCCGCGGTGGTGCTCGGGCGCGTCGGCCTGCACGACACCTCCATCGGGCGGGCCTCGACCGTGGTCGAGGCGGTCGCCTATGTCGGGCTGCCACTGCTGCTCGGGCTGTACCTGCGTGGCCAGCGCGAGCTCGCCGACAGTCTCCGGATGCGCGCGGCCGACGCCGAAGCGCGCACCCGCCTCGACGAGCGCGCGGCGATGGCCAGGGAACTGCACGATGTGGTCGCCCACCACATGGCCTCGATCGTCCTGCGCGTGTCCGTCGCCGGACGGGTGGTGCGCGATGCCGATCCCCGGGTGGTCGCGGTCCTCGACGACGTCCGCGCGACCGCGACCGACGCGCTGGCCGACATCCGCCGATTCCTCGCCGCGCTGCGTGATCCCGTCCTGGGCACCGTGTCCCTGGTCGAGGCGGACGCGGTCGGCACCGAGATCACCGCCGCCCTCACCCGCGCGCGGGCCGTCGGCTTCACCGTCGACGCCGAGCTCGAGGCCGACCTCGGCGCGCTGGACGCGATGAGCAGACTGACCCTGTTGCGGTTGGTCCAGGAATCGCTGACCAACGTGATGAAGCACGCGGATCGCGATGCGCCCGTGCGTATCCGGATCGCCCGGCGCGACGGCGGCATCGACCTCGAGGTGCGCAGCGGCCGTGCCGGAACCGCCGCGCCGCCGGGTCACGGTCTCGTCGGGATGCGGGAACGCGCCGCCGTGGCGGGCGGCACGCTCACCGCCGCGGCCGACGGTGGGCACTGGGTCGTCCGGGCCCGGCTGCCCGATGTCGCGAAGGGAACCGATCCGGCATGATCACGGTATTGCTGGCCGACGATCAGCGCCTGGTGCGCGCGGGCCTGCGCATGCTCATCGAGGACACCACCGACCTCGCCGTCGTCGGCGAAGCGGCCGACGGGATGGCGGCGGTCCGCCAGTTCGCCGAGCTCGCGCCCGATCTGGTGGTGATGGATCTGCGGATGCCCGGTCTGGACGGTGTCGCGGCCACCCGGCAGATCCTCGCGTCGGCGCCCCGGGCGAAAGTGCTGGTGCTCACGACCTTCGACGACGACGAACACCTGTTCCCGGCGCTGGCCGCCGGCGCGTCCGGCTATTTCGTCAAGGACACCGATCCCGCGGTTCTGCTCGACGCCATCCGCCGGACGGTGGACGGCGACCTGCTTTTCTCGCCCGCGCTCCTGCGCCGACTGGTCGACCGGGCGCTCGCCGCCCAGCCCGCGCCCACGGTCGCCGGGCCGGAGCTGAGTCCCCGTGAACGCGAGGTGCTGCTTCTGGTCGGGCAGGGGTACGGCAACCAGGAGATCGCCGATCGGCTGCACCTGGGGGTGAGCACCGTGAAGACCCACCTCGCGAACCTGTTCGAGAAGACCGGCACCGACAACCGTGTCCGCCTGGCGGTCTACGCCTCCAAGCTGTCTCAACGGTGAGAGCCGTCATGGCAATGCCCGACGCCTCGGCGACGTCGCTGCACGGTTGCTGCTTCATCATTCGCGAGTGCTCCCATTGTCTTTGGTGACGAATCGGTAAGAAGCCGGTAACGGTGCCGTGATCGAGCCCGATACTGAACCGACCGCACTGAGCGGTCTGTTTTCGGTAGGAGGTTCGATCGATGCGATGCCGCAGCGCCCTCTCGGCGGTGGCGGCGGTGTTCCTCGCCGCCGGTTCGATGGTCGGCGGTGGTGCTCCCGCCCTGGCGGAGGTTCCGGAAGCCGGTGTGGCGGTGGCGAATCGGGCCGTGGCGATCGACGGCTCGCGTGCCGAGGTGACCTCGATCGACGGTCGGCTGGTGACCGTCCGGATCTACTCGGCGGCGATGGCGCGCGAGGTCTCGGTGAAGGTGCAGCGACCGGCCGACACCTCGGTCCCGCGCCCCTCGCTGTATCTGGTCAACGGCGCGGGCGGCGGCGAGGACACCGCCACCTGGGAGCAGAACACCGATGTGGTGGACTTCCTGGCGGCCAAGGACGTCAACGTCGTGATGCCGGTGGGTGGCGCGTGGAGCTACTACACCGACTGGCGCAGTACGGATCCGCGACTCGGCGTGAACAAGTGGCGCACCTTCTTCCTCGACGAACTCCCCGCCCTCGTCGACACGATGTTCGATACGACCGGCCGCAACGCCATCGCCGCGAACTCGATGACCGTCACCTCGGTACTGCAACTCGCGATCGCCAAGCCGGGCCTGTTCCGTTCGGTCGCGGCCTACAGCGGCTGCGCGCAGATCAGCGATCCGGTGGGCAGGCAGTTCGTCAACGTCGTGGTCGGCACCGGCGGCGGGGACGCCTCGAACATGTACGGACCGCCCGGTGACCCCGAGTGGGTCGCCAACGATCCGGTCGTCAATGCGGAGGGATTGCGCGGCACCAAGCTCTACATCTCCAACGGCAACGGCCTGCCGGGCGAACACGACCAGCTCGGCGACCCGCACCTGATCACCTGGGGCTCGGTCGGGCTCGCCAACCAGATCGTCGTCGGCGGCGTGATCGAGGCCGCGACCAGCTGGTGCACCGAGAACCTGCGGGAACGGCTCGCCGAGCTCGACATTCCCGCCACCTTCGACGTGGACACCCAGGGCACCCACTCGTGGGGCTACTGGCAGAAGGCGTTCAAGAACTCCTGGCCGCTGCTGGCCGAGGGGATGGAGATCCCCGCCTGATCAGCGCAGCTCGAACAGCGCGACCGCGTTGTCGTGACACACCTTACGCAGCCAGTCCGGCCCGAACTCGAGGCGCTCGAGCGCCTGGACGGCCTCGGCGTACGGGTACGGGATGTTGGGGAAGTCGCTGCCGAACAGGATCCGATTCCCGAAGCGGCGCAGGCGGTCCCGCTCGGCAGGCGGGAACGGCGCGCCTGCCTCGCTGAAATCGGTCCACACCATGGTGGTGTCGAGGTACAGGCGCGGGTACTGCTCGGCCAGGTCGAGGAACTCGCTGTACTCGGGGGTGCCCATGTGCGCGATGATCAGGCACAGATCCGGAAACCGCCGCAGCAGTTCGGCGATCGGCGCCGGCCCGGTGAATTCGCCCGGGGCCGGACCGGATCCGCAGTGGATGAGCACGGGCACTCCCGCCTCGGCGAGGATCGCCCACACCGGGTCGAGCTGCGGATCGAGCGGGGAGAACGCGCCGACCTGGATGTGCACCTTGAAGACCCGGGCGCCGCTGTCGATCGCCGCGCGGACGTAGTCGGGCGCCGACGGTTCCGGGTAGAAGGTGGCGGTGTGCAGGCAGTCGGGGGTGCGGGCCGCGAACTCGGCGGTCCAGTCGTTGAGCCAGGCCGCCATCTGCGGCTTGTGCGGGTACACCAGCGAGGTGAACGCGCGGACGCCGAAGTCGCGCAGCGTCTTCAGTCGCACCTGCTCGTCGTCGCGGTAGGTGATCGGCCACGTCCGCCCGGTCAGCGGGCCGACCTGGTCGAAGTACGCCCACACCTTGCGCATCACCTGGTCGGGCATGAAATGGGTGTGCACGTCGACGATCGCGGGCAGCCCGAGGCGGGCGCGGAAGTCGGCGAGATAGGCGGCGGTATCGACGGTCACGAGGGCGGCTCCGGGTACAGGCGACGGGCCAGTGCGCCGACGCGGGTGACGAGACGTTCGAAGAAGACGGCGGGATCGGTGCCGACCACGATGTCGGCGTTGGGTTCGCGGCCCCACATGCCCGCCCAGTCGGCGACGGTGGTGGCCCGGGTGAGGGTGCCGGTCAGCTCGACGTCGACGGTCGCGGGCCTGGTCCGCGCCAGCGCGGGGTCCAGCGCCACGGCGGCGGCGAAGGGATCGTGCATGTGCGCGAGATAGCCCAGGTCGTAGCTGTCGTGGAAATCGAAGTAGAAGCGCACCGCGTCGACCAGGTACCGGACGACCGGATTGCCGGCCGCCGAGCGCCAGTCGACCGCATCGCCTGCGGCCACCCGCTCGAGCGGCGCGCTGTGCGCGACCTCGGCCAGCCGGACCAGGTGCTCGGGCCGCATCTCGATGGACTCGGTGATGTCGAGGGCACACACCAGGGGCCTGCGGTCCGGCGGGGCGGCCGAGAAGGCGTCGAAGACCTCCTTGGCGGCCTCGGGGTCGACGTGGATGTTCCACTCGTTCGTCGGCGTCGTGTTCCCGGGGTGGTTGAACGCGCCACCCATGACGACCAGGCGGTCCAGCAACAGGGGCAGCTCGGGTTCCATCCGCAGGGCCAGTGCCAGGTTGGTCAGCGGGCCGGTGCACAGGCCGATCGCGGAGCCGGGGTGCGCGCGGGCCAGCTCCACCCACATCCGCGCGGCGGACCGATCGGAGAGTGGCCGGGGCGAGGCGGGGAGTTCGGCGTAGCCGAGGCCCTGCGGGCCGTGGGTGTCCTCGGTGGTACGCAGCGGCACCATCAGCGGGCCGTGCGCGCCCGCCGCCACCTCGACGCTGCCCGCCCGCGCGAGATCCAGCAGGGCGAGGGTGTTCGCGGCGACCTGGGCGGTCGGCACATTGCCCGCGGTCGCGGCGATCCCGAGGAGCTCGGCCTCGGGAGAGGCCAGCAGATACAGCAGCGCCAGCGAATCGTCGATTCCGGTATCGACATCGAGGATGATTTTGCGCGCCACAGGTCGAGGGTAACCGCGGGCGTTTCGCGCGCCGCCGCCGACCGTGCCGTAGCCGGACCGTTCGCCGCTGGTCATGGCGTTTTCGCCGCGTGACGGGCTGATCCCGGGTCGGCGAATGTCGCGCCGACGGCGACGAAAGAGCTGTGACGGCGGCGTTTTCGGCTACTCTGCCTCAAAGATTGCGGACCGATAGCTCCTGACTGGCGAGGGTAGGTGCATCTTGAAGGCGACGACCGCTGCGAAACTGGAAGAGTTGCGGAAGAATCTGGCAGCCGCGCAGGAGCCTGCGGGGGACGTGGGGGTCGCCAAACGGGCCGCCAAGGGGATTCCGAGTCCGCGGGAACGGATCGGCATGCTGCTGGATCCGGGGAGTTTCGTCGAGATCGGGGCGCTGGTGAAGCAACCCGGCGTCGCGAACAGTCTCTACGGCGACGGCGTGGTGACCGGCCACGGCACGGTCGACGGCCGCCCGGTGGTGGTGATCGCCCACGATCAGACGGTGTTCGGCGGCTCGGTCGGGGAGATGTTCGGGCGCAAGGTCGCCAAGGCGATGGACCTCGCGGCCGAGATCGGCTGCCCGTTCGTGGCGATCAACGACTCCGGCGGGGCGCGCGTGCAGGACGCGGTCACCTCGCTGGCCTGGTACGCGGCCATGAGCAGACGGCAGCTGAATCTGTCGGGCGTAGTGCCCCAGGTGTCGATCATGCTGGGCAAGTGCGCGGCGGGCGCGGTCTACGCCCCGATCAACACCGACGTGCTGATCGCGACCGAGAACGCCTACATGTTCGTCACCGGACCGGAGATCATCCGCGAGACCACCGGTGAGGAAGTGACGCTCGAGGAACTCGGCGGCGCGTACAACCAGGCGCAGAACGGGACGATCCATCACGTGGCCGTCGACGAGCGGGCCGCGTTCGATTGGGCCCGAACATATTTGAGCTTCATGCCGTCGAACTGCTTCGACAGCGCCCCGGTGGTCAACCCGGGACTGGAACCCGAGATCACCGCGACCGACCGGGAACTCGACACGCTGATCCCCGATTCCGACCGCACCGGCTACGACATGTACGACGTGCTGCTGCGGATCTTCGACGACGGCGAGTTCCACGAGGTGGGAGGCAGCGCCGCGCGCAACATGATCACCGGATTCGCGCGAGTCGACGGCCGCAGTGTCGGTGTCGTCGCCAATCAGCCGCAGGTGTTCAGCGGGGCGATCGATGCCCGCTGCTCGGACAAGGCGGCGCATTTCATCCGGCTCTGCGACGCGTTCGGGCTGCCGCTGATCTTCGTGGTCGACACTCCGGGGGTGCTGCCCGGCGTCGAGGAGGAGAAGATCGGCGTCATCAAGCGGGGCGGGCGATTCTTCTACGCCGTGGTCGAGGCGACCGTGCCGATCGTGACCGTGGTCGTGCGCAAGGCCTACGGCGGCGGCTACGCGGTGATGGGCTGCAAGCAGCTCGGCGCCGATGTGAATCTGGCCTGGCCGACCGCGCGCATCGCGGTCATGGGCGCCGAGGCCGCGATCGGGCTCACCCAGCGCAGGCAACTCGCCGCGGTGCCCGAGGCCGAGCGGGCGGGAGTCCGTCAACAGATGGTCGACTACTACAACACCGCGGTCGCCACGCCGTGGATCGCGGCCGAGCGCGGCTACATCGACGCGGTGATCGAGCCGTCCACCACCCGGCTGGAGATCCGCAAGGCCCTGCATCTGCTGCGGGACAAGCGCGTCGAGCAGCGGCCGCGCAAGCATCTGCTGATTCCGCTGTGAGCCCGGCGCCCGCGTCGCGGTGGCCGGGCCGGGCGGTTCAGTAGCTCGGCAGGGCGAACTCCTCGGTGTGGCCGAAGAAGATCTTCTTGGTGATCGGCCGCATCGGACGCGACATCATGACGCGCACATTGGTCTTGGCCAGTCGTGTCATCAGCGGGGTCTTGGGGATCATCATCGCGATGCCGCCGCCGGGGATCTCCTTGGCCTTGGCCAGGAACGGCGTGATCTTGTCCTGGTAGCGCTGCTGCGCGCCGGCCGGATCGTCCGGGGTGGCGGCGATCTCGGCGGCCAGCACGTAGGCGCCGACGATCGCCATCGCGGTGCCCATACCGGTCATGGGGGAGCCGCAGTAGCCCGCATCGCCGACGAGGGTGACCCGGCCGACCGACAGCTCGGGCACGTCCACCCGGGCGAGTTCGTCGAAGTAGAAGTCGGTCGTGGTCTCCATCGCCGCCAGGACCTCGGGGGCGTGCCAGCCCGCGTCGGCGATCCTCCGGCGGATGAGCGCGCGCTGGGCGTCGCCGTCGCGGCGCAGGGCCGGGTCGACTTCGGTGCGCAGGGTGATGATCGCCTTCGCGGTAGCCGGGTCGCCGTCGGGGCGGATCCCGAGCATGGCGCCGGGCACCAGGCGCATGCCGAACCAGCCGGGCTCGATATCGGCGGGCGAGGGCATGGTGAAGAACGCGCCGTAGCCGCCGAGGTTGGTGCTGAACTGCTCCTCGGGGCCGAAGACCAGCCGCCGGGTCGCCGAGTGCACGCCGTCGGCGCCGATCACCAGGTCGAAGCGCTCGGTGGTACCGGAGGCGAAGGTGACCTCGACGCCGGTGGCGTCCTGCTCGATCCGGTCGATCCACTCGCCGTAGCGGTAGTCCAGCTCGCCGGTCTCGACGGTGGCGATCGCGTCGAGCAGGACCTGGTTCAGATCGCCACGGGTGATCTCGATGTCGGCGACGGCGCCCTGGCCGTCGAAATCCTCCATCGCCATGCGGGCGTAGATCTTGCCGTCGCCGTCGACGTAGGACATGCCGCGCTCGTCGAGCTGGTACTGCGCGATGCCCGCCATCAGCCCCATCCGCTCGGCGGCTTCCTTGCTCGGTCCGCGCAGGTCGACCGCCTGGCCGCCCGGGCGGGGGACCTCGGCCCGCTCGACCACCGTCGTGCGAATGCCGTTGCGCAGCAACTGGAGTGCGACCGCGTTGCCCGCGATCCCGCCGCCGGAGACCAGAACGTGCAGGGGGCTGGTGGTGGTCATGATGTTTCCCGTCTGGAGAAGAACGAATGTATTAGACATATGTCTAACACAGGGCTGGCACGAATGTCTAGAACAAATGTCTAAGACAGTCCGGTAGGGTGGTGACCATGGGAAACAGAGAAGACCTGCTCGCGGGAGCGCGGAAGGTGATCCTGGAGCGCGGCGTCGCGAAGGCGACCGCGCGCGACATCGCCGCCGCGGCCGGGGTGAGCCTGGCCGCGATCGGCTATCACTTCGGATCGAAGGACCGGCTGGTCACCGAGGCGCTGGCCGAGGCGCTCGGCAACGCGATCGGCGATGCGATGGAGGCGCTCATCGCCGACGGTGCCGGCTCGTCACCGCTGGCCGGGTTCACCGGTCTGTGGAACGCGATGCCCGCGGTGTTCGCCGACAACCACGAGGCCATGCTGGCCAGCCTGGAGAACATCGTGCGCATCGTGCGCTCCGACGACGCGCGCGCTCAGCTCGGTGACCAGCTCTCCCACGCGTTCGCCGACCTCGCGGCCACCGTCCGGGCGGCGCACCCCGAACTCGACGCGGCACAGGCCGACGCCATCGGGCGGCTGTATTTCGCGCTGGTGCAGGGATTGGGCGTGCTGTGGCTGCTGAACCCGGGCGGGGCGGTGGCCGACGGTGACCAGCTGGCGACCGCGATCCGGGCGCTGGCGGGGAAGTGACCGCGAGCCGCCCCGCGGTCGATCAGTCGCGGTGGAAGTGGTCGGGCGCTTCGATCCAGAACGGCTGGGCCGAGCCGTACGGCGGGGCGGGCCAGCGATAGTCGTCGTAGTCGGCGAAAGCCGGTGCGGCCGTGACGATATCGCCGTGGCGGTTCGTCGCCGCCGGGTCGGGCGGCAGCGGCGCGGGGTGGTCCGGGTGGCGGTCGGCCGCGCGGAGCCAGGAGCCGGTGCGGGCCAGCGAGACCCGGACGTCGCGGCCTGC
>NZ_JBCGFB010000095.1:0-23649 GCF_038752175.1 Nocardia sp. No.11
CGCGGCGCCGCCTGCGCCAGGTGGCGGATCGCGACGGCGAGCCGGGCCACCGTCGGTGCGTCGAACACGGTGCGCACCGGGATCTGCTTGCCGGTCGCCGCGCCGAGGCGCGCCCCGAGCTGGGCGGCGAGCAGCGAGTTCCCGCCGAGGGCGAAGAAGTCGTCCTGGGCGGCGACCGAGTCCACGCCCAGCAGGCCGGCCATGACCGTGCCGATCAGCCGCTCGACCGAATCCGTCGGCGCCGCACCGCCTCGGGAGGCGAACACCGGGGCGGGCAGCGCGGCGCGGTCGACCTTGCCCACCGGCGTCAACGGCAGCTCGTCGAGCACGATCACGGTCGCGGGCACCGCGTGCGCGGCGAGTCTGCTCCGCGCGAATGTCAGCAGCGCGCCGGTGTCGACGGCCCGACCCGGCTCGGCCGTCACGTAACTCACCGGCACCCGCGCCCCCGCCGGGGTCTCCCACCCGGTGGTGATCGCCGAGCGGACCGCATCATGGCCGGTCAGGACGGCGTCGATCTCGCCCGGCTCGACGCGGACGCCGAGCACCTTGAGCTGGAAGTCGGTGCGGCCGAGGAACTCCAGGGCCGCCGCGTCACCGCGATGCGCGCGGACCAGATCACCCGTGCGGTACATCCGGGCGCCGGGCCGGCCGAAGGGATCGGCCACGAAGCGCGTCGCCGACGTCCCCGGCCTGCGCCGGTACCCGCGCGCCACACCGGGGCCGGTCAGGTAGAGCTCACCGGGCTCGCCGGGTGGCACGGGACGCAGGCGATCGTCCAGGATCATCGCCGACCAACCGTCGAACACCGTCCCGAGCACCACCGGCTCACCCGCGGACAGCGTTGTCGCGGTGACGAAGATCGTCGTCTCGGTCGGGCCGTAGGCGTTGACGTAGATCCGCCCCGGCGCCCATCGCGCCACCAGCGCCGGGTCCGAGACGTCACCGCCGACCACCAGCCCGCGCAGTGTCCCGTGGCGCGCCGGGTCGAGGGTGGCCAGCACCCCGGGGGTGAGCACGGCGTGGGTGACCGCCCGGTCGGCGATGAGCTCGTCGAGTTCACCACCACCGGTGATCTCCGGCGGCACGATGACCGCCGTCGCCCGGTGCGTGCATATCAGCATCAGCTCGAGCACGAACAGGTCGAAACCCGGTGAGCTGACCTGGAGGACGCGCGCCCGCTCGAACGAGCCGAGCCGCGCCGACACCGCCGCGACCAGCGTCGCGAGCCCGCGGTGGGTCACGGCGACCGACTTCGGCGCCCCGGTCGAGCCGGAGGTGTAGAGGACATAGGCGAGCTGGTCCAGGTGTGTCGGCGCGACCCGGTCGGCCTCGGTGAGCGGCGCCGGATCATGGCGCGCGCACCGCCGCGCGAAGTCGGGGTCGTCGAGCACCAGCCAGGTGATCCAGGTCGGCAGCTCGGCGAGCATCGACCGGGTGGTGATGCCGATGGTGGCGGCGGCATCGGCCAGCAGGTAGCGGCGCCGGGCCTGCGGCTGGCGCAGGTCCACCGGCAGGACGGCCGCACCGGTCACGGCCACCGCCCACACCGCGCGCACCAACTCCGCCGAGCGCGGCAGGGCCAGCACCACCACGGACTCGGGGCCGACCGCGTGCGTGATCAGCTCCCTGGCGAGCCGATGCGCCGCACCGGACAGGGTCGCGTAGGTCCAGCTCTCGTCGCCGTCGACGACGGCGATCCCCGCACCGGATCCGCCGCGATCGAGGATGTCACCGAGGGTGGCCTGTGGTCCGATCGCGGTCATGCTCCGATTAGATCGGCAACCGGATAGATCGGAAAACCCCGATTTCCATGGGCAAACCGCAGGTAGCAGCGTGATTGCTATCATGGCGTGCAGTGATCCATGACGTCGCGCCGTCTCGGCGCCGTTGCTCCGTCGCCGCTGTACGAGGAGGAAACATGGCTCAGGATTCCGAGGGTGCACCGATCCCGCCCGCGTCCGACAACGCCGCCGATCTGGACCTGCCGTGGGCCCCGCGCGACCATCCGTGGAGCGGACACCGCGCCGAGCACGACGCGCTCGAATGGGCCAAGGGCGATCCGCGGAAGCTGGCCGGAATCTATCTGTACCGGCAGCCCGGCGGTAACCCGGCGACCGAGGCCGACTACAAGTTCCCGGTCGCCGACATCATCGACGGACAGCCCACCCGCGTCTTCCACGCCGTCGCCAATGCCGCGGCCCGGCTCGACCAGGCCGATATCCCCGAGGCCGACCGTACCCGGGTCAAACACCGGATCAGCGAGCTGTACCGGGACGCGGCGAAGGCCTTCGACGACCCCGATCTGCGGGCGCCCTGGGATCGCTGAGTCAGCGCAGGCCGCGGAAGAACGCGCGGATGTCGCCGACCAGTAGCTCCGGCGCCTCCATCGCCGCGAAGTGCCCGCCCCGGTCGAACTCCGACCAGTGCACGATGTGGGCATTGCCTTGGGCGTAGCGGCGAATGGCGACGTCCTCGGCGAAGACCGCGACGCCGGCCGGCGTGGTCGACGGGGTGCTCGACCACGAGCGGGTGTGCGTGGCCTCGTAGTACAGGGCGGCCGAGGAACCCGCGGTGCCGGTGAGCCAGTAGAGCATCACATTGGTGAGCAGCCGATCTCGGTCCACGGCCGCCTCCGGGAGTTCGTCGGCCGGGAACGTCCACTCCTTGAACTTCTCCACGATCCACGCGAGCTGACCGATCGGTGAGTCGTGCAGACCGTAGGCGAGGGTCTGCGGCCGGGTCGCCTGGATCCGGAAGTAGCCACTGCCCTCGCCCTTGAACTGCGCGAGCCGGTCGAGCCGGGCCAGTTCGGCCGCGGTCATCGTCGCCTTGTCCGCGTCGGTGACCGGCCCGAACGGCAGGAAGCCGACGGTCGCGGCATTGACGTGCACGCCGATCACCCGGTCCCCGCCCGCCCGCCCGACCTCGGGGGTGATGAACGCGCCCCAGTCACCACCCTGCGCGCCGAACCGCTGGTAACCGAGCCTGGTCATGAGCTCGACCCAGGCCGCGGCGATCCTGGCCGGATTCCAGCCGGCGTCGGTCACCGGGCCGGAGAACCCGTACCCGGGCAGCGAGGGGATCACCAGATGGAAGGCGTCGTCGGGATCGCCGCCGTGGGCGCCGGGATCGGTGAGCGGCCCGATCACGTCCAGGAATTCGACGACCGACCCCGGCCAGCCGTGCGTGAGCAGCAGCGGTGTCGCGTCGGGCCGGGCCGAGCGCACATGCAGGAAATGGATGCGCTGGCCGTCGATCTCGGTGGTGAACTGCGGGAACGCGTTCAGTTCCGCCTCGGCCGCCCGCCAGTCGTAGGTGGTGCGCCAGTACTCGGCCAGTTCCCGCAGGTACCCCACCGGAACACCGCGGCGCCACTCGGCGCCCGGCTGCTCGGCGGGCCAGCGCGCGTCGGTCAGCCTGCGACGCAGATCGTCCAGGTCGCGCTGGGCGATGTCGATGCGGAAGGGAGTGATCGCGGTGCTCATCCCCGCGACGCTACGGACCGAACGCGATCTCGGGAACACCGTGTTCGCCGCCCACCGGAAATCGGTAGGCGGCGAGGCGGATTCGGCCGCGCGGGCTCAGGACGCGGGTTCGCTCAGAACTCCCAGTCCTCGTCTTCGGTATTGACCGCCTTGCCGATGACGTAGCTGGAACCCGAGCCGGAGAAGAAGTCGTGGTTCTCGTCGGCGTTGGGCGACAGCGCCGACAGGATCGCCGGGTTCACCTCGCACTCGTCCTTCGGGAACAGGCCCTCGTAGCCGAGGTTCATCAGCGCCTTGTTGGCGTTGTAGCGCAGGAACTTCTTGACGTCCTCGGTGAGGCCGACCTCGTCGTAGAGATCCTGGGTGTAGTCGACCTCGTTGTCGTAGAGCTCGAAGAGCAGCTCGAAGGTGTAGTTCTTGAGCTCGTCGCGCTCGGCCTGGGAGACCAGCTCGAGGCCCTTCTGGTACTTGTAGCCGATGTAGTAGCCGTGCACGGCCTCGTCACGGATGATCAGGCGGATCATGTCGGCGGTGTTGGTCAGCTTGGCCCGCGAGGACCAGTGCATCGGCAGGTAGAAGCCGGAGTAGAACAGGAAGCTCTCCAGCAGGGTGGAGGCGACCTTGCGCTTGAGCGGGTCCTCGCCGTTGTAGTACGACAGGACGATCTCGGCCTTGCGCTGCAGGTTGCGGTTCTCCTCCGACCAGCGGAACGCCTCGTCGATCTCCTTCGACGAGCACAGCGTGGAGAAGATGGAGCTGTAGCTCTTGGCGTGCACCGACTCCATGAACGCGATGTTGGTGTACACCGCTTCCTCGTGCGGGGTGAGCGCGTCGGGGATGAGCGAGACCGCGCCGACGGTGCCCTGGATGGTGTCCAGCAGCGTCAGGCCGGTGAAGACCCGCATGGTGAGCTGCTTCTCGTCGGGGGTCAGGGTGTTCCAGGAGGGGATGTCGTTGGACACCGGCACCTTCTCCGGTAGCCAGAAGTTGCCGGTCAGGCGATCCCAGACCTCGGCGTCCTTCTCATCGGGCACCCGATTCCAGTTGATGGCGCTGACCCGATCGATGAGCTTCATTCCGCCTCCACACCTTTCCGCCTGACCGTTGACCCGCACCGCCGCCGTGTACGAGCCCGTTCACCCTGAACACTACTCGTAGTGGGTGACATCTCCCGCCAACACAACAGCTTGTGTTGCAGCGCATCGAACCCCGCCGCTCCGACAGGACACCCGCGCCACACACGCGGCCCCTATTGTGCGGCACGACCGCCGCGGCACCACCATCGCACCGCCCGTGATTCGCCACATACGCGCGCGACCGCGTCCCCGCGTGAATCCGGCCACGCGAGGTGCCTTTGCATTCTCACCGGGCACCCGGCAAACTGCGGCTCGCGTGTCCCCGCACGGACACGCGATCACGACAGGGGGATCCACCATGCTCCGCCGGCTGCTCGGCACCACTGTCGCGGCACTTCGCCCGCGCCGGCTCGTACCGCTGATCGCCGTGGCGCTGACCGTGCTCGCGTGTCAGCGCGCGGGCACCCCGGACACCATGCCGACCGGCGGATTCTGGTCCACCGCAGCGGTTTCCGATCAGGAGAAGGCCACGGTGCTGCGCACGGTGCGGGCGATCGACGTGTGCGCGCTCATCCCGCGCGAGTCGGTGACGGGGCTCGGGACCGTGCGGGATGTGGAGAACGTGCACCCGAACCAGTGCCGGATGGGGATCGCGGTCGACGGGCACCTCACCGGGATCGACGCGACCTGGACCACCGGGGTGATGTTCTCCGGCGAACCGACCATGGACGCGCCGGTGACCGAGCAGGCCATGGGCGATGTGCGGGTCCTGTTCGACGACGAGCCGTCCGGCTCGGCCGACCCGCAGGTGCGCGGCAGCTGCCAGGTGTGGGCGCGGTTCGTCGCGGGCGCCGATCTGTCGATGAGCGTGCGGGCGCCGAAGGACGCGTGCGCCACCGCCGAGGCTCTGATGCGGATCGCGCTGAGCGAATGGCGCACGGAGCCGGCGCAGGGCAGCTCGCCCGATTCGGACCGAACGGTGGTCACCGGCGCCGATCCGTGCGCGGTCGCGCCGCTGCTCGGTATCCGGGTGCCGGTGGCCGATCAGGGCGTCACCACGTGCCGGCTGACCATCGACGGTCACCAGGCAATCATCACCTACGACTACAACGAGGAACGCTCGATCACCGACGACACCCCCGCCTTCACCGTGGGCGCGCGGCAGGTCTACCGATTCGACGCACCCGCCGCGCAGTCCGGCATCGCCTCGCTGACCGCGATCGTCGGCCCCACCATGGCGGCGGGCCCCACCGACGCGCTGCTCGGCCCCCGCGTGCCGACGGTCTCGGTCACCGCCGATTCGGGCGCCGCCGAGAAGATCATGCGCGAGACGCTGCCGCTGCTGAACTGACTCGCACCCGGTCACAACGTTCTGGGAACGACCGACGCGAGTTGTTTGCGGCCTGGTTGCCCCGGCGGGCAGACTCGATGGTCGGGCGCGCGTCCGAGCCCGGATCCGTCGAGGACAGGGGTGCTGATGGACCGCAGGTTGGCGCTGGCCGCTGTCGCGTTGCTCGTCTGCGCCGGCTGCGGCGGCGACGACTCGGCGCCCGACCACGAGAAGTTGCCGCCGCTCCCGCCGCCGGTGATGCCCGCTCCACCGCCGGAGTTCTGGTCGCAGGTCCCACGGGATCAGGCCGGGCGGGACGCGGTCGCCCAGGCGACCCGACAGGTCGACGTCTGCGCCGTGTTGCCCCGCGAGACCTTGGCACCGCTGGGCGACATCACCGGTGTGACCGTCGGCTTGGACTCGTGCCGGGCGATCCTGGGCAGCACCACCTCCGGCGAGGGCACCACCCTCACCTGGCACGCCACCCTGCTGCCGGGCCTGACCCCGAGCGCCCGGGGCGTGACCGAGCAGCTCGGTGACGTGACCGTGCGCTCGGTTCCCGACCGCGACGCGGGCGAGCCCCGCTCGTGCGGCGCGACCGCCCACTTCCCCTCCGGCGCCGCGTTCTACCTCGGCCTGTCGACACCGCCGGGGAAGAATCCGTGCACCGTCGCCGACGAGCTGGTCCCCGGCATGATCGACCGCTGGCGGCAATCGCCACCCCAGGGCACCTCCCCCGACACCGTGCCGACCGTGTTGCTCGGCGCCGATCCGTGCACGGTCCGCACGAAACTCGCCGACACCGTCCCCGACGACGAACAGCGTCTCACCCAATGCCTGTTCGGTTACCGCGGCGAGAAGATCACCGTCGGCTACGAGTACCGGGTACCCGCTTACCTCGCCGCCAACAGCACCGAGGAACACATCGACGGCCGCGTCGTGCACCGCTCGGTCTCGGTCTACGACAACCGGATTCCGATCTACACCGCCGCCGTCGGCCCCGAGCTTCCGGCCGAATCCACCGCCTTCGGCCGCCGCATCCCGATCGTGGAGGTCGTCGCCGCCACCGACGACGTCGCCCGAGACGTGATGGCGCGCGCCCTCACCTTGTTCCCCCAGGGCTGACGGCGACCCGGGGCCCCTGGTCGCCGCGGCCCGGATCGGGTCAGATGCCGAGGACGAGCTTGGCGGTGGTGAAGTAGATGATCAGGCCGGTGGCGTCGACCAGGGTGGTGACCATCGGGGCCGAGACCACGGCGGGGTCGATGCGGAACTTCTTGGCCAGCAACGGCATCGTGCCGCCGATGGTGGCGGCCCAGCCGCAGATGATGACCAGGGTGATGGCGACGACGACGGCGATCTTGGGGCCGACGAACAGCGTGCCGATCAGCAGGCCGGCCGCGGCGAGCATGCTGCCGAGCACCAGGCCGACCCGGCATTCCCGCCAGATCACCTTGAACAGGTCCGACACCCGCACCTCGCCGACGGCCAGGGCGCGCACACACGCCGTCGCGGCCTGCGCGCCCGCATTGCCGCCCGCGCCGATCAGCAGCGGGATGAACAGCGCCAGGCTGGCCGCCTGCTCGAGCGTGGTGGAGAAGACGTCGGTGACGCTGACGGTCAGTGTGGCGGCGAACAACAGCAGCATCAGCCACAGCGCCCGGTAGCGCGCCAGCTGGAACACCTTGGCGGCCATGTAATGGCCCTCCCACGGCGCCGAACCGGCCTGCTTGGCCACGTCCTCGCTGTCGGCGGCCTCGAGCACCTCCATCGCGTCATCGATGGTGAGCAGCCCGACGACCCGGTCCTCGCTGTCGACGACGACCAGGTTGATGTCGTTGGTGGAACTCATCAGGCGCGCGGCCTTCTCGGCGGAGTCGGTGGCCCGCGCGAACGCCGGTTCGGTGACGACCAGCTCCGACACCATCGCGTCCGGCGCATGCAGGACCAGCTCGCGCAGTTCGACGATGCCGGTGAGCCGACGACCACAGTCGACGACCGGCAGGGTGTACACCGTCTCGGCGTTGCCGCCCTTGGCGCGCACCCAGGCCAGCGCCTGCGCGACGGTCAGATTATCCGGCAGCGCGACGACTTCCGGCGTCATGTACAGCCCGACCGAGCCCTCCGGGTAGCCCAGCAGCGCGGCGGTCATCCGGCGCTCGCGCGGGCTCAGCCCGGCCAGCACCTTCTTGGCGACCTTGGCGGGCGCCTCGTGCAGCATGCGGGCGCGGTCGTCGGGGTCCATCGCCTCGACCAGATCGCGAAAGCTCTTCTCGCGCAGGCCCTGCAGGATCTGCTGCTGGTCGACCGGCTCGAGTTCCTCGAACACGGTGATCGCGCGATCCTTGTCGAGCAGCCGGAACACGACGCCCGCCTGCACGGCGTCCATCCGGGCCAGCGCGTCGGCGATGACATGCGGCGGGCGGTTGTCGAGCCACTCCATGGCGCCGTCGACCCGGTGGGTCTCGACGAGGTGGCGCACCGATTCCGACAGGATCTCCAGCGCCTCGGTCACCGAATGATCATCGGCGCCGGAGCGGTGGTGCTGCTGCGGCGAATCCGCTTCCGGCACAGCGGAATCGGCGGCTACGTGACGGGCTTCGACGAGGTCGATCTGCGACATGGGAGAGTCCTCTGGCGCGACAGCGCGCATGCCTGCGGCCTGGCCGCGGGGATGCTACGTGAGTGAATCGGGAGACGGTGTGTCCACCGCGGGCGTCCACCGCCACAGCCGTCACGCACAGCCGAAGGAAATCGACCGGGAATCAGCGAGAGAGCGAAGGGGAGACGCCGCGCGGCCTTCGACTGGGGGGTTCGCTGCGCATCGCAACACCACCTCCTCGTCGTCGCTGCAGGCCATCGCCAGTGCAGATCGCTCGGAGTACCCACCCGGGCACACCCTTCCACCTGCAGGGTACATGCGGAGCCCAGACGTTTCATCTTTACACCGACGTACCACTGGTCACAGTGACCTCGATCACATCACGGGCGGCAATCCGGCGACCACCGTGTCGACCGCCTGCTCGGCAAGGCGCCACACCTCGGCGCGATCGAGATGGCGCAGCGGCCCCCGCAACGCCAGCTCGGCGAAGCCGTGCACGGTGGACCAGCAGCTCCAGGTCGCCGCCGGACGAGCGGCGGGCGCCAGATCGCCGACGTGGACCATCATGTCGAGCGCGTCGGCGAGAGCCAGGTAGGCGGGCGAGTCGAGCACCGACTCCGGCGAGGTGTCGCCCGCGCCGAAGAACGCGACGGCGAACCAGCCCGGCTCGGCCAGCGCGAAGGCGATATAGCCGAGGCCGACGGCGCGCAGGCTGTCGCGCGGGGTGGCCAGGCGCCGGTCGGTGGTCATCCCGGTCGCCATCGCGGCCTCGATCGCCGCCGACACCGCGCGCAGCAGCGCCTGCCGGTCCGGAAAGTGCCGGTAGGCGGCGTTCGGCGTGACGCCGACCCGGCGGGTGACCTCGCGGATCGTCAGCGCGTCGGGACCACCGGCCCGGGTGAGCTCCAGCCCGGCCTCGACGAGCGCGGCGGCGAGATCGCCGTGGTGATACGCCAACCCTTGAGCTCCCTCCGACCGAAGTGTACGGTGTGAACATATCAAATGTGCACGCCGTACACATTCAAGGAGTGGCCCTCATGACCGCATTGCCGACCATCGTCGATCGCGACACCTGGCAGGCCGAGCTCGACAAGCTCCGGATCAGAGAGAAGGCCGCGACGCGCGAACTCGACGCCGTCGCCGCGCAGCGACGGCGCCTGCCCGCCGTCGAACTGCCCCCGTACACGCTCGAAGCCGAAGACGGGAGCGCTGTTCCGCTCGCCGAGGTCTTCGACGGGAAGTCCCAGCTGATCACCTATCACCACATGTGGACCGACGGAAACACCTGGCAGTGCCCCGGCTGCACCGGCCTCACCGCGCAGTACGCCCGGCTGGACTTCCTCGCCGCCTACGACGCGCGCTTCGTCATCGTGACCCAGGGCCCGATCGAGGAGGCTCTCGCCTACAAGCGCCGCGTCGGCAACACGATGACGTGGTACTCCACCCATGACAGCCCGTTCGGCGCCGACATGGGCGCGGGCCCGGGCGCGGGCTTCGCGGTCAACACCTTCCTGCGCGACGGCGACACCGTCTACCGCAGCTGGCACACCGACGGCCGCGGCACCGAACAGCTCGCCTACACCTTCGGCCTGATCGACGCGCTCCCCTACGGCAGGCAGGAGGAATGGCAGGACAGCCCCGAGGGCTGGCCGCAGTCACCGACCTACAGCCGCTGGCCCAGCTCCCAGGACATCGCCGCCTCCTACGGCGACCCGAACGTCTGACCCGCCGCGTAGAGATCCGCGCGGATCACCCGCTCGACCGCGGGCCAGTCCGGCGTGTGACACAGCCAGTCCGGCGCGGGCGCGGCCTGCGCGCCGAACAGGTACAGCCGCGGCACCAGCCCGCGCAGCGCCGCGTGCACGTCGAGGCGGTCGTCGATCATGTGAGTGATGCCCAATTCCGCGCAGTGCGGCGCCTTGTCGGCGCGGGTGCGACAGAACCGCAGGTGCTCGCGCGGGATGCCGGTGCGCGCGGCGAAATCGTGGTGATCGAGCCACTGCCTGGTGCGTTCCTCGATCCGCGGGCCGCATTTGGAGATCACCCAGGCGTTGCCGCCGAAGCGGGTCACCAGGCGGGCCAGCGCGTCGAAGGCGTGCGGAGTGGGCGGGGTGCTCATCGCCTCGGCGAAGCCGCCGGACAGGAAGACCGTGTCCGCGGCACCCGGCGCGAGCGCCGCCCCCTGGATGACCCGGCCGAAGTCCACGCCGAGGCGTGGTTGTCGCATATCGTTCATACGGCTCTCAGCATGCCCGCCCGCGACGGCCCCGCCAAGCGAATAACCGCCGGTCCGGGATTCAGCGCGCCGAGCGTTCAATAGTTGCCTCGGTGCGCGGCAGTGGGAAAAGTGGGCAGGGCAGCCGCGGTGCGAGGCGCCGCGACCTCCGGCTCGATCATCACACTGAGGAGAATCACGTGCGCTTCGGCATCTTCGTCCCCCAGGGCTGGCGGCTCGACCTGGTCGGTATCGAACCGGCGGACCAGTGGGCGGTGATGCGCGAGCTCGCCCAGCGGTTCGATACGGGCACCGACTGGGAATCCCTCTGGGTCTACGACCACTTCCACACCGTGCCGGTGCCGACCAACGAGGCCACCCACGAGGCGTGGACCCTGATGTCGGCGTTCGCGGCCAGCACCTCCCGCGTGCGGCTCGGGCAGATGTGTACCGCCATGAGCTACCGCAACCCCGCCTACCTGGCCAAGGTGGCCGCCACCGTCGACCTGATCTCGGGCGGCCGGGTGGAGATGGGCATCGGCGGCGGGTGGTACGAACACGAGTGGCGCGCTTACGGTTACGGCTTCCCGCCGGCCGGTGAGCGACTCGGCCGCCTGGACGAGGGTGTGCAGATCTTCCGGCAGGCCTGGCGGACCGGCCGGGCCACCCTCGACGGGAAGTACTACCAGGTCGACGACGCGATCGTGCACCCGAAGCCGTTGCAGGAGAACGGCATTCCGATCTGGATCGCCGGTGGCGGCGAGAAGAAGACGCTGCGGATCGCCGCGACGTACGCCGACTACACCAACTTCAGTGGCGAACCGGCGGAATTCACCCGCAAGTCGGAGATCCTGCGCCAGCACTGCGCCGAGGTCGGCACCGATTTCGACGCGATCACCCGCAGCGCCAACTTCAACGCCATCATCGGCAGCACCGAATCCGAAGTCCAGGAACGCCTTTCCGCCGTCATCGACCGCTACACCCCGTTCCTGGGCGCCGACGAGGCCAAGGCCCGCGTGCACGAGCAGTTCGACACCAGCGCCGCCGTCGGCACCCCCGAGCAGATCATCGAACGCCTCACCGCCGTCCAGGATCTCGGCCTCGACTACGCCATCTGCAACTTCCCCGAGGCCGCCTACGACACCTCCGGCATCGAACTCTTCGAACGCGAAGTCCTGCCCGCCCTCCGCTGAACCACCCGGGCCCCCGCGATCGCTTCGCCGACCCACAGGAGCGACGCGGGGGCGGATCGAGCTCGCCGCTCCGGCGAGCCGCCCGCACCACCTCGGTCGGTCTCGACATCCCACAGCTGCTCCCCGTCGCCGTGGCGCCCGGTGATGCGCTGGTCGGCGATGTTGCTGACGGTCGTCGTCGCATCGACGGACGCCGCCCCGAGGTCGGTCCCCACCGGGCCCCGACATCTCCTCCGGCCGTGGCGATTCCACTCGTGTGGCCTTGACCACATCGGCAGTCCGACGCTATGGTCTCACGCCAGTACTTGGACGTGCGTTCAGTTGGACGCATGTCTACCAGTGGATCGAGGAACACTGATGGCGAGAGCGGGCATTCGACGGCGGCGAGGGCCGGGGCTATCGCCGAGGTGGGTGGCGGCGTTCGCGCTGGCGATCGGCATGATCGTGAGCGGCGCGATCGCGCCCGCGAGTGCGGAGCCGGGAGTGACACCGCTGCGGGCGCAGGGGGCGGCACTGGTGGACGGATTCGGGCGGACCGTGCTGCTGCACGGAGTGAACACCGTCGACAAGGACGCGCCGTATCTGCAACCCGGTGACGGGTTCGCCCTGAGCGACGACGCGGCGGCGCTGCTCGCCCGGCACGGGTTCAACACCGTGCGGCTCGGGGTGTCCTTCGACGCACTGATGCCGACCGAGGGCGTGGTCGACACGGCCTATCTCGATCGCGTCGAGGCGGTGGTGGATACCCTCGCCGCACACGGGATCTACACCCTGCTCGACAATCATCAGGACGGGTTGTCGCAGATCTGGGGCGGCAACGGCTTTCCCGAGTGGGCGATCCGGGCCAGGCCGGGCGACGGCGAGCCGAATCCCGGCTTCCCGCTGTACTACCTGATGCCGAGCATGAACGCCGGGTGGGACGAGGTCTGGAACAACACCTACGGCGTCCTCGATCATCTCGGGACCGCCCTCGGCGCCCTCGCCGAGCGGATGAACGGGCGCGCGAGCGTGCTCGGGATCGAACTGCTCAACGAACCCTGGCCCGGCACACCGTTTCTCACCTGCTTCCCGGACGGCTGCCCGGACTTCGACGCCGAGTACCAGCGCGCGCTGCAACGGCTGACCGACGCGGTGCGGGCGCGCAACGGCGCGGTGCCGGTGTTCTGGGAGCCGAACGTGACCTGGAACGAGACGATGCCCAGCCATCTGGGCAAGAATCCGCCGATCACCAGCCCGAACATCGTGTTCTCCCCGCACGACTACTGCATCCCCAGCCAGCTCGCCATCTACCTCGGACTGTCCGAGGAACTGCGGGCGGTGTGCCCGGTGCAGCAGGACAAGACCTGGTCCAACATCGACTCCTTCACCGACCGCACCGACATCCCGACCCTCGTCACCGAATTCGGCGACGGCGACCCGACCGTGTTGCGCAACACCACCGCCCGCGCCGACGAGCGCTTCATCGGCTGGCACTACTGGCATTTCCGCGGCACCGGCGCCGACCCCTTCCACGGTGATCTCGGCCGCGAATTGGTCCGCACCTACCCTCGCGCCACCGCGGGCATCCCGGAGGCGATGGTGTTCGATTCGGCGACCGGCGATTTCGCCTATCGCTACCGGCCGGCAGCCGCGTCGGCCCCGACCGAGATCTATGTCTCCGACCTGGCCCTGCCCGACACCTACGAGGTACAGGTCAGCGGCGGCCGGGTGACCTCGCCGACCGGAGCGCGGGTGGTCACCGTGGAAGCCGACGGCACCGCACCGGTCACCGTCCGCATCCACCGCCCCGGATCACAGGGTGCCGAGTTGCCCGACGGCAGCGGCACCGGCTCGGCATCGGGCCTGCCACGCATCCTCACCGGTTCGGCGGGGTAGTCGTGTCGTCGCTGCGCCGCCACTTCCCCGGCAGCGCAGCGACGATGCCGACCGTCCGAGACGCCGTCACCGGTCACGCGTCCCGACGTGCCTCACGGGATCAAGCCCAGCCGACCTCGTGGGCGTCGACCGTGCCGTCGGCGATCGCGGCCACCAGTTGCGCGTGGTCGCGCTCGTTCTGGTCGGCATAGGCGCGGGCGAAGTCGACCAGGGCGGTGTCGGTGCGCTCGCTGCGGCCCAGGTAGTCGGCGATGCGGGCGGCGTCGCCGGAGCGGGCGTGGGCGCGGGCCAGTACCCGGGCGCAGGCGGTGGCGAACTGTTCGAGTTGGGGTGCGACGAGGGCGCCGTCGGCGGTGATCTTCATATCCCGGAACTGACGGACGTAGAAGTCCATGCCGTCCACGCTGGTCCAGCCGAGGAACTTGTCGGTGGTCGATTGCAGCATCCGCTGGCCGTGGGCGACCCGCGAACCGTGGTTGTCGTAGCGGCTCGGCGCCAGGAAGTCCTCGTAGACCGAGCGGCCCGCCTGTTTGACCTGGATGAAGAACGGGTCGCCGGTCCGGCGCTCCTCGAGCAGGGCCAGGTAGACCCGCATCCCGACGCTGCCGACGCCGACCACCTGCCGGGCGACATCGACGACCCGGAACCGGGTCAGCAGCGACCAGATGTGATCGGGCACCGATTCGGCGTAGTCGTGCACGACCGCCCCGACGAGCCTGCGCTGGTCGCCGCCGACCGCCACCCGGAACGGTGGGAGCTCGGTGATCCGCCGTCGCCCGTCCCGGATCTCGGTGAACTTGCCGAACGCGCCACGGCTGGTGCGTTTCACCGACCCACGCCGGATCTCCTTGCGCGCCAGCTCCTGTGCGCGGGGGCCGAAGTAGCCGAGGAAGTCCTCCACGTCGACCCGCTCGTACCAGATGTCGAGCTCGGGGGTGCGCGCGTACTCGGCCATGGCGCGGCGGTACGCGGCCGAGGTCGCCGCCACCGCCGCGTCCGACCGCGCCGCGGGCACCCCGTTGTCCCGGCCGAGCACCACCAGCGAGGCCACCAGGCGTTGCAGATCCCACTCGAACGGGCCGGGCAGCGTCTCGTCGAAATCACGCAGGTCGAAGACGAGATTGCGCTCGGGGCTGGCCCACATCCCGAAGTTCAGCACGTGCGCGTCCCCGCACAGCTGCACGCCGATTCCGGTATTCGGCCGGGAGGCCAGGTCCGCGGCCATGATCGCGGCACCGCCGCGATAGAACGTCCACGGCGAGGCCGCCATGCGCGCCATCCGGATCGGCACGAGATCCGGCGCCCGCAGCGCGTTCTGCGCCAGCACGGTCGCCAGCGCGTCGTGCCCACGCTGCCCGGGATCCCACGCGCCGAGGGCCGAACGCGGCACGATCTTGCGCGAATCCCGGCCTCGCCCAGCCTGTTCCGGCCGTTCGATCCGCTCGCGCGGCGCCAGCGGAAGGTCGAGCCCGTCCCCCACCGTCTTCCCATGCTCCGCGACGGACATCCGGCCTCCTCGGATCGACGCACTGCGCTGCGACACAACAGGGTTGCCTTCCACCGTAACCGGCGGATTCCGGTCCGACGCGCATCGCCGCGGCGCGGCGACCTGGGCTTCCCGCGCACGGCAAGGTCGGCACCGGGTGGTTGTTAAGCGAGGTCGGCCACGCTGGGCCCCATGAGCACGACGACACCGACCCGGCGCGCCGAGCGGACCGGCGGCTACGAGCGCGACGCCGACGGGCGACTGACCTACGTCCGCCCCGACGCCGCGGAGCCGCAGCGCCCGGCAGACGAATTCCCGCTCAGCGGAACCACTTCCACCGGCGACGAGACCGGGGTGATCCCCGCCTTCCTCATCGACACGGCGCTGCACGCCGCCATCGGTGTCACCGTCTGGTACCTCGCGACCGGTTCGACCGCCGTCCTGTACGGCATCGCGGCCTGGCTCGGCGCGTCCTTCCTGCACCGCACGGTCGTCCAGCGGTTCACCCGCACGACCTTCGGTAAATGCTCGTTCGGCCTGCGTCTGCGCTACGCCGACGGCCGCTACCCGTCGCTGTGGCGGTTGATCGGGCAGTGGTTGCGCGGCGGCTGGTGCTGCTTCGATCTGTTCGGCAGTATCGGCTGACGCGAAAGGGGCGGTCTCCCACGGAGACCGCCCCTTTTCCCGCGCTCAGCTCACAGCATGCAGGACACGCAACCCTCGACTTCGGTTCCCTCCAGGGCCATCTGACGCAGGCGGATGTAGTAGAGCGTCTTGATGCCCTTGCGCCAGGCGTAGATCTGGGCCTTGTTCAGGTCGCGGGTGGTGGCGGTGTCCTTGAAGAACAGCGTCAGCGACAGGCCCTGGTCCACGTGCTGGGTGGCCGCGGCGTAGGTGTCGATGATCTTCTCGTAGCCGATTTCGTAGGCGTCGTCGTAGTACTCGAGGTTGTCGTTGTCGAGGTACGGGGCCGGGTAGTAGACGCGGCCGATCTTGCCTTCCTTGCGGATCTCGATCTTCGACGCCACCGGGTGGATCGAGCTGGTGGAGTGGTTGATGTAGGAGATCGACCCGGTGGGCGGGACTGCCTGCAGGTTCTGGTTGTAGATGCCGAACTCCTGCACCGAGGCCTTCAGCTCACGCCAGTCGTCCTGGGTGGGGATGTGCACGCCGGCGTCGGCGAAGAGCTGACGGACCTTGTCGGTCTTGGGCTCCCACGCCTGCTCGGTGTACTTGTCGAAGTACTCGCCGCTGGCGTACTTCGACTCCGCGAAGCCGCCGAACGCGCTGCCGCGCTCCTTCGCGATCAGGTTCGAGGCCCGGATCGCGTGGTAGACCACGGTGTAGAAGTACATGTTGGTGAAGTCGACGCCCTCTTCGGAGCCGTAGTGGACCCGCTCCCGCGCCAGGTAGCCGTGCAGGTTCATCTGGCCGAGGCCGATGGCGTGGGACTCGTTGTTGCCCTGCTCGATCGAGGGCACCGAGTAGATGTGGGTCTGGTCCGAGACGGCGGTCAGCGCGCGGATCGAGGTCTCGATGGTCTGGCCGAAGTCCGGCGAGTCCATCGCCTTGGCGATGTTGAGCGAGCCGAGGTTGCAGGAGATGTCCTTGCCGACCTTCGAGTAGGACAGGTCGTCGTTGAACTCCGAGGGGGTCGAGACCTGCAGGATCTCCGAGCACAGGTTCGAGTGGGTGATCTTGCCCTTGATCGGGTTGGCCCGGTTCACCGTGTCCTCGAACATGATGTACGGGTAGCCCGACTCGAACTGCAGCTCGGCGATGGTCTGGAAGAACTCGCGCGCCTTGATCTTCGACTTGCGGATGCGCTTGTCGTCGACCATCTCGTAGTACTTCTCGGTGACGTCGACATCGGCGAACGGCTTGCCGTAGATGCGCTCGACGTCGTACGGCGAGAACAGGTACATGTCCTCGTTCTTCTTCGCCAGCTCGAAGGTGATGTCGGGGATCACCACGCCCAGCGACAGCGTCTTGATGCGGATCTTCTCGTCCGCGTTCTCCCGCTTGGTGTCGAGGAAGCGGTAGATGTCGGGGTGGTGCGCGTGCAAGTAGACCGCGCCGGCGCCCTGACGCGCGCCCAGCTGGTTGGCGTAGGAGAACGAGTCCTCGAGCAGCTTCATGATCGGGATGACACCCGAGCTCTGGTTCTCGATCTTCTTGATCGGCGCGCCGTGCTCACGGATGTTGCTCAGCAGCAGCGCCACACCGCCGCCGCGCTTGGACAGCTGCAGGGCGGAGTTGATGGAGCGGCCGATCGACTCCATGTTGTCCTCGATGCGCAGCAGGAAGCAGGACACGGGCTCGCCGCGCTGCTTCTTGCCGGAGTTGAGGAAGGTCGGGGTGGCGGGCTGGAACCGGCCGTCGATGATCTCGTCGACCAGCTTGTCCGCGAGGACCTGGTCGCCGGCGGCCAGCGTCAGCGCGACCATCACGACCCGGTCCTCGAACCGCTCCAGGTAGCGCTTGCCGTCGAAGGTCTTGAGCGTGTACGAGGTGTAGTACTTGAACGCGCCGAGGAAGGTCGGGAACCGGAACTTCTTGGCGTAGGCCCGCTGGAACAGGCTCTTGATGTACTCGCGGCTGTACTGGTCGAGGACTTCGGCCTCGTAGTAGTTCTCGTCGACCAGGTAGTCCAGCTTCTCGTCCAGGTTGTGGAAGAAGACGGTGTTCTGGTTGACGTGCTGCAAGAAGTACTGGTGCGCGGCCTCGCGATCCTTGTCGAACTGGATCTGTCCGTCGGGGCCGTACAGGTTCAGCATCGCGTTGAGGGCGTGGTAGTCGAGGACCTCGCCCGCCTCGCCGCGCACCGCGGCCTGCTCTAGGCGGGCAGTCTTGCCGGTCGGTGCTGTGGTTGCTGTTGCCAAAACAATCCCAATCCCTCTCGGACGCGCGCGACGTCCTCAGCGGTTCCCATGAGTTCGAAGCGATACAGGTACGGCACCCCGCATTTTCGCGAGATGATGTCGCCCGCAGCGCAATAGGTATCGCCGAAGTTCGTGTTGCCGGCCGCGATCACCCCGCGCAGCAGGGCGCGGTTGTGCGGGTCGTTGAGGAACTTGGCGACCTGCCGCGGTACGAGGTCCTTGTCGGACCGTTGTCCACCCATCACGTGCCGACCACCCCCGTAGGTGGGGGTGATCAGCACGTAGGGTTCGTCGACGCGCAGCGAATCAGCGGTGTGCAATGGAAGCCGAGTAGCCGGCAGACCCAGCTTCTCGACGAAACGACGAGTGTTCTCCGAAGCGCTGGAGAAGTAGACCAGCCCGCCCGGAGTCGTCCGTTCGGGCATGACGCCTCCTTCCGGCGAAGGTCCTAAGCGGCCGCGACGGCGAGCGACTTGATGCGATCGGGGCGGAAGCCCGACCAGTGATCCTCACCGGCTACGACGACCGGCGCCTGCAGGTAACCGAGCGCCATGACGTAGTCACGGGCCTCGGTGTTCTCGGAGATGTCGATGATCTCGTAGTCCACCCCGGCCTTGTCGAGCGCCTTGTAGGTGGCATTGCACTGGACGCAAGCGGGCTTGGTGTACACGGTGATGGTCATCTAGGTTCTCCCTCTCCTATGCCTGATCCACAGCCTGTGATCCGTATGCAGTGCACGAACGGTGATGCTGCGCAAACTCCTGGATCTGGCGAAGAAAGCCCTGCTCGTAACCCCTTCCCTTGGGCCCGATCAGTGGTGGCTTCACACCGTGTTCCAGTACTGGAGACACTACACCTAGTGGCCGACAGATTGGAACAACACAAGGTGTTGCGAGTCGCACAGATGTAATTCCCACGCCGTAAGTCCCAGGACGCGCGATCGACACGCTGGGAAAACAGTGGCCCAGATCACGATTTTGCATCCCGGCGAGTCTTCAGCAAACTTCGCGGACATGCGAAGGGGCGTCACATCCGCGTGGGATGCGACGCCCCGTGTCGAGCCGACAGGCAGCTTACGCCGAGACGAGCTTGCCGTCCGCAGCGGCAACCAGCTCGTGCACGGTCGCGCCGAGCTGGGTCAGCGCCTCGGCGTCCTGAGCCGGGTGGGTCTGACCGAAACGCTCGCCGATGGTGCCGAAGCGCGCGTGTGCCGCCTCGACGACGACGCCGCCCGCGACACCGATCGCCTTGACCGCGTCACCGTGGGCCCACTCGGCCGCACGCGGGCTGATCGAGGCACTCACCACCGCGACAGGCTTGCCCTTGATCGCACCGGCCGCGTAGGGACGCGAGGCCCAGTCGATGGCGTTCTTCAGCACGGCGGGCAGGGTGCCGTTGTACTCGGGGGTGACCAGCAGGACGGCGTCGGCCGCGGCGACGGCGGCACGCAGCGCCGCGGCCTGCGCGGGCACCGAACCCGCGACGTCCAGGTCCTCGTTGTAGAACGGGATCTCCCCCAGACCCTCGTAGATCGCGATGTCCACACCTTCCGGGGCGGTCTGCACGGCCGCCTCGGCGAGCCTGCGATTGATCGAGCCCGCGCGCAGGCTTCCGACGAGAGTGAGGATGCGGGTCCCGGCCATGACGACTCCTGGTGTACTCAGTGGGATGATCGAAGTTTCATCCGACATTAACCGGACCGCAGTCCGATTACTTCCCGCGGAGGACGTGTGAGCGGCGTGAGCTCCAGCACACCCAGGCCGGACGAGCCGCCGCTGCTGCCGATCGGGCCGCCACGGCCCGGCGAGGCCGAGCCGATCGAGCGCGCCGACGCCGCCCGCAACCGCGCGCTGCTGCTCGACGCGGCCCAGCAGCTGGTGCGTGAGCACGGGGTGGCGGGACTGACGATGGACGCGGTCGCCAAGCGCGCCGGGGTCGGCAAGGGCACCGTCTTCCGGCGGTTCGGTAACCGCACCGGGCTGATGCTGGCCCTGCTCGACCACTCCGAACAGAAATTCCAGGCGGCGTTCATGTTCGGGCCGCCCCCGCTGGGCCCCACCGCGAACCCGGTCGAGCGGTTGATCGCGTTCGGCCGTACGCGCCTGCTCGACGTCGCCGTCGAGGGCGATCTGCACCGCGCCGCGGAGGAGAAGGGGCGGTTCGGCGGCGGCCCGTACGGCCTGCACAAGGCGCATGTCGTGCTGTTGCTGCGGGAGGCCGGGGTGAGCGGGGAACTGCCGCTGGTGGCCGACTCGCTGCTGTCGACATTGTCCGCGGCGCTGGTCATTCACCAGATCGACATCCTGGGCTACACCCGCGCTCAGATCGGCGACAACTGGGAATGGCTCGTTCGCCGCGTCGTTTCCCCTGCCGCACAAGTAGAGTGAGGCGGCATGGGGACACTGCGTGAACAGATCATCGCCGAGTTGGGCGTGCTGCCGGAGATCGAGCCGAAGCAGGAGGTCCGCCGTCGCGTCGACTTCCTCAAGGACTACCTGAACTCCACCCCCGCCCGCGGCTTCGCCCTGGGCATCAGCGGCGGCCAGGACAGCGCCCTGGCGGGCAGGCTGTGCCAGCTCGCCGTCGAGGAACTGCGCGCCGAGGGCGTCGAGGCGACCTTCCTCGCCGTGCGGCTGCCCTACGGCATGCAGGCCGACGAGCACGACGCGCAGATCGCACTGAACTTCATCGACCCCGACCGGGCGGTCGTGGTGAACATCCGGCCCGGCGCCGACGCGGTGGCCGCCGAGGTCGCCGGGGCGCTCGACCACGAGCGGCTGCGCGATTTCGTGCGGGGCAACATCAAGGCCCGCGAGCGGATGGTCGCCCAGTACGCGCTGGCCGGGCAGGAGAACCTGCTGGTCGTCGGCACCGATCACGCCGCCGAGGCGGTCACCGGGTTCTTCACCAAGTTCGGTGACGGCGGCGTCGACCTGACCCCGCTCACCGGTCTCACCAAGCGTCAGGGCGCCGCGCTGCTGCAGGAACTGGGCGCGCCGTCGAGCATCTGGTCCAAGGTCCCCACCGCCGACCTCGAGGACGACCGCCCCGCCCTGCCCGACGAGGAAGCCCTCGGCCTGCGCTACGCCGAGCTCGACGACTACCTCGAGGGCAAGGACGTCACGCCGGAGGTCGCCGCCCGCGTGGAGTCGATCTTCACCAACACCCGGCACAAGCGCACCGTCCCGGTCACCCCGCTCGACACCTGGTGGCGGTAGCCGGCTGCCCGGGATTCCGGCCGCCGGGTCGACTCAGTTCTCCCCCGGCGCGCCGACACCGGACGCCGTCGCGCGCAACAGAGCGCGGACCAGGTCGTAGTCCGGTTCCTTGCGGAAGCGCAGGCAGCCCTTGCCCATGTCCTGGCTCGCCAGGCGCTCGGCGAAGGCGGCGCGGACGTCGGCCCGCAGCAGGTAGAAGGAGATGTACTGCTTCTGGCTCGCGAAGGCGATCTCGCCGACACCATCTCGCTCGTAGGCGGGCATGCCGTAGGCCATGACCTCGGTGCGGCCGGGGAGTTCGGCCAGGCACAGCTCACGCAGCCGGGTCAGCGCCGCGCGCCGATGGTCCGGGAGTTCGGCGAGATAGGCGTCGACGTCGGGAGCCGCGCTCTGGACCATCCTGCTAACCGCCCGCGAACGGGGGCAGGACGTCGACCCGGTCGCGGAGCATGGCCGACGGGTCGCGGGTGAGTTCGTCGCCGATCAGGAAGGCGCAGACCCCGACGAGCGAGTCGACCTCGGAGCCGTAGGCGGCGGCGAGCGAGGCGCGCAGGTCGGCGACGGTCGCGCCCGCGGGCAGGTCGAGCGATTCGGTGCTCTTGCCGACCGCGTCGGCGATCGCGGCGAAGTAGCGGACCTCAACCACCGATGGCTCCCATCGTGCGTTCCGGAGGGACGAAACCGGCGGCGTCGATACCGTGACCGGCCCACTTCTGCCACATGGCGCCGCGCCACAGCTCGGCGACCTCGTCGTCGTCGGCACCGGCGCGCAGCGCGGTCCGCACATCGAACTCCTGGTCGCTGAACAGGCACGAGCGCAGCATGCCGTCGGCGGTGAGCCGGGTCCGGTCGCAGCTGTCGCAGAACTTACGGGTGACGGTGGCGATGATGCCGACCGTGGCCGGGCCGCCGTCGACCAGCCACTTCTCGGCCGGCGCCGAGGGGTCGGCGCGGCCCGCCTCGGTGAGGGTGAACCGTTCGCCGAGCACGTCGAGCAGGTCGGCGGCGGTCACCATGTCGGTGCGCGCCCACTCGTGGTCGGCGTCGAGCGGCATCTCCTCGATGAAGCGCAGCTCGCACTGTTCGGCCAGGCACCACGCGAGCAGGTCGGGCGCACCGGCCAGGTTCTGCCGCATCAGCACCGCGTTCACCTTGACCGGGGCGAGCCCGACATCGCGGGCGGCGCGGATGCCGTCGAGTACCGACTCGAGCCGGTCGCGGCGGGTCAGCCGGGTGAAGTCGGCCCGGTCGACGGTGTCGAGGGAGACATTGACCCGGCTCAGTCCGGCCTCGGCCAGGGCCTTGGCGCGGTGTTCGAGGCCGACGCCGTTGGTCGTCATGGCCAGCGGGGTGTCGGGCACAGCCGCGTGACAGCCCGCGATGATCTGCTCGAGCTCGCGGCGCATCAGCGGTTCGCCGCCGGTGAAGCGGACCTCGCGCACGCCCAGTTCCCGCACGGCCAGCGTCACCAGCCGGACGATCTCGTCGGCGCTGAGCAGTTCCTCGCGCGGAATCGGCGGCAGGCCCTCTTCGGGCATGCAGTAGGTGCAGCGCAGCGAGCACTTCTCGGTGATGGAGACGCGCAGATCGCGCGCGACCCGACCGAAGCGGTCGACGAGGAGCGGCGTCTCGGGCCGGCCGTCGAGGGAGGGCCGCTCCGATCGCACAGCGGGTATCCCCATTTCGACCAGCGTCATCTTTACAGTATGACCCGTCGCCCCCGACGCGGACCGTCCGGAGCGCCGATCCGTCACGAAGTCGACAGCTCACCGTCCGCGCCCCTCGCCGGTGAGCGATCCGGGCCTGACCCGCCGGTCGGACGGCGATTAGGCTGGCAGCATGACTCCCCGGCCCGCCACCGCGTCGGCGCGCAGCGTCGACGAGTACCGCGACACCGTCGCCGCGCTGCTGGCCCCGCTCGCCGACCGCCCGGCCGAGCAGGTGGCGGTGCCCGACGCGCTGGGCCGCGTGCTGACCGCCGACGTGCTGTCCCCGATCGATCTGCCGGTCTTCCGCAACTCGGCCATGGACGGATACGCGGTGCGCGCCGCCGACGTGGCGGTCACGCCGGTCACCCTGCCGGTCGTCGGGGTCGTGGCGGCGGGCAAGCCGGGCACCGAGCCGCTGCCGGCGGGCTCGGCGCTGAAGGTGATGACCGGTGCGCCGATCCCGCCCGGCGCCGACTGCGTCGTCCCGGTCGAGGACGTGCAGGCGGACGAGGGCCGGATCGTGGTCGAGCGCGGCCGGGCCCGCGGTGAGTTCGTGCGCGAGGCCGGCACCGATG
>NZ_JBCGFB010000096.1:0-4371 GCF_038752175.1 Nocardia sp. No.11
CGTTGCGTAGGCGACGAAGGAGCAAGCAACGGTGCCCGATCGGCGGGACGGAGAGGCCGCGACTCGAGCGCGCCAGCGCTCCAGCAACTCAGTGCCCGAGGTAGGCGGACATGACGGCGGGATCGGTGAGCAGCGCCGCGCCCGCACCGGTCTTGGTGACCTCACCGGTTTCCAGGATGTAGGCGCGGTCGCTGCGGGTCAGGGCCTGCTGAGCGTTCTGCTCGACGAGCAGGACCGTGGTGCCCTGGCGGTTGATCTCGCTGATGATCTTGAAGATCTGCTGGATCACCATGGGCGCCAGACCCATCGACGGTTCGTCGAGCAGCAGCAGCTTGGGCCGGGCCATCAGGGCGCGGCCGATGGCCAGCATCTGCTGCTCACCGCCGGAGAGGGTGCCACCGACCTGCTTGCGCCGCTCGGCCAGCCGCGGGAACAGCTCGAAGATCCAGTCCAGCGTCTGCTGGTACTCGGCCTTCTGCTCGAACGGCCTGCCGTAGCAGCCCATGTCGAGGTTCTCCGCCACGGTCATGCCGGGGAACACCCCGCGGCCCTCCGGCGCCTGGATCAGGCCCTGGACCACCCGGTCGTGGGCCTTCATCGTGGTGATGTCCTTGCCCTCGAACAGAATCCGGCCCGAGGTGAGCGGCAGCAGGCCCGACAGCGCGCGCATGGTGGTGGTCTTGCCGGCGCCGTTGGCACCGAGCAACGTCACCAGCTCGCCCTGTTCGACCGACAGCGAGATCCCGTGCAGCGCTTCGATTCTGCCGTAGTTCACGACCATGTCGCGCACCTCGAGCAGCGGCACCGACTGGTCGGCGGCGACCTCGGGTTCCTCCCGCGCCGCCGCCACCACGGTGTCCGGTGCCCGGGTGTGCGCGGCTTCGGCCACGGCGGCGGCGCCGGCTCCGTCCCGGACCTCCTCGATGGTGTCCGCGTCGGGCACACCGAGGTAGGCGGCGATCACGGCCGGGTCCTCGCGGACCTCGGCGGGCAGGCCGTCGGCGATCTTGCGCCCGAACTCGAGCACCACGATCCGGTCGGTCACGCCCATCACCAGGCGCATGTCGTGCTCGATCAGCAGGACGGTGTAGCCGTCGTCGCGGATCTTGCGGATCAGCTCCATCAGCGCCGACTTCTCGCTGGGGTTGAAGCCGGCGGCGGGTTCGTCCAGGCACAGCAGCTTGGGCTCGGTCGCCAGCGCTCGCGCGATCTCGAGCCTGCGCTGGTCACCGTAGGACAGGTTGCGGGCCTTCTCCACCGCTCGCGGCGCGATGCCGACGAACTCGAGCAGGGCCATGCCGCGTTCGATCGCGTCGCGTTCCTCCCGGCGGTGCTTGGGCGTGCGGAACACCGCGCCGGGCACCGAGGTGCTGTGCCGGGCGTCGGTGCCGACGACCACGTTCTCCAGCGCCGTCATCTCGCCGAAGAGCCGCACGTTCTGGAACGTGCGCGCGATGCCGAGGCGGGTGATCTCGTTGCGCTTGGTCTTGGCCAGCGGCCGCCCGTCGAAGTGCACGCTGCCACCGGCCGGCTTGTAGACGCCGGTGATCGCGTTGAAGCAGGTGGTCTTGCCGGCACCGTTGGGGCCGATCAGGCCGAGGATCTCGCCGCGGCGGATCTCGAAGCTGACGCTGTCGAGCGCGGTCAGGCCGCCGAACTTCACCGTCAGCCCGTCGGTGCGCAGCAGCGGTTCGCCCACCGCGGTCTCGATGTCGCGGTGCGGGGCGACCACATCGGCCACGGTTTCCGCGTCGCCCAGGGCGGGCAGCACCGCGGTGACGTCGACCTCGCCCGCCGGTTCGACCTCCGGCGCGGGCTTGTACCCGGCCGACATGTCCTCGTTGTCGTACAGCGCGTCTCCCGCGCCCGGCCCCGTCATCGCCCTGCTCCGATCGGTTCGGCCGCCGGCTTGCGCACGACCGCCTGGTACACCTGTCTGCCGTAGGTGAGCAGTTTCTGCCGCACCGGGAACAGACCCTGTGGCCGCAGAATCATCATCACCACCAGCGCGATGCCGAAGTAGAGGTACTTCAGGTCACCGAGATTCTGCGCGCCGCCCTTGCGGTAGAGCAGCACGCTACCCAACAGCAGCAGCCCGAAGACCACCGCGAGGATCGAGACCGTGATCACCCCGCGCCGCACCCACACGCCCAGCGCGTCGCGACGCCACCGCCACAGCAGCCACAGCCCGACCAGCAGCGCGATGTCGAGCCCGAGCAGCAGATAGCCGGTCGACTCGCTCGACACCAGCTGCACCGACTGCAACCGCATCGGCAGATAGGCGATCAGGAACGCGCCGACGATCACGCCGAGCTTGTTGCCCGAACCGCCGAGCACCACCGCGCACAGGAACAGCATCGACAAGATGATGTCGAACTGCTTGGGGTTGACGTAGGTGACCTGACCGGCGTACATGGCGCCGGACAGGCCGCCGACGGACGCGCCGATCACGAAGGCCCACAGCTTGAACTTGAAGGTCGGCACGCCCATGATCTCGGCGGCGTCCTCGTCCTCGCGGATGGCGACCCAGGAGCGGCCGACGCGGCTGCGCTCGAGGTTGCCGATGACCAGCAGCACCACGACGACCAGCGCCATGCCGAGCCAGAACCACCAGGTGCCGTTGTTGGCCCGCTGCAACGGATTCGCACTGTCGGGATCACCGAGGTTGCCCGGGGAGAAGTAGCCACCGGGATGCGCTTCGGATTCGCCGACCTGCGGGTAGGCGATCTTGGACAGGCCGAGGCTGCCGTTGGTCAGTTCCTCGAGGTTGTCGGCCATCAGGCGCACGATCTCACCGAAGCCCAGCGTCACGATCGCCAGGTAGTCACCGCGCAGGCGCAGTGTCGGCGCGCCGAGCACGAGGCCGGCGAAGGCGGTCAGCGCGACCGCGATCGGCAGGCAGGCCAGCCACGCCCAGCTGGGATTGAGCCAGCCGCCGTCGGTCTGGTTCCACGGACTGTTCGGGCTGGTCAGCAGGCCGACCGTGTAGGCGCCGACGGCGTAGAAGCCGACATAGCCGAGGTCGAGCAGGCCGGCCTGGCCGACGACCACGTTCAGGCCGATCGCGATCAGCGCGTACATCGCGAACTGCGCCATCACGCCGCCGAAGCTCACGCCGGGGGTGTCGATCAGCGGGGGCGGGTACAGCGGCAGGATCGCCAGCACGGCGATGATCGGCACGCCGACGGCCCACTGGCCCGGCCGCGAGAGCCCGTCCCACCAGTCGCGGATCGCGTCGCCGAGGCCGTGTCGATCCTGGTTCTTCACCGGGGTTTTCGTCATGTCGGTCATGCGCGCGCCCTCCCCAGGCTCTCGCCGAGGATGCCGGTCGGCCGGAACATCAGCACCGTCACCAGCAGGACGAAGGCGACCACGTCACGCCATTCGTTGCCGAACAGGATCTGTCCGTACTGCTCGGCGACGCCGAGGATCATGCCACCCAGCAGCGCGCCGCGCAGGTTGCCGATGCCGCCGAGCACCGCGGCGCTGAACGCCTTGATACCGAGGATGAAGCCGCCTGAGAAGATGATGCCGGTGGGGATGTAGAGGGTGTACAGCATCGCGGCCGCGCCGGCGAGCAGGCCGCCGATGAGGAAGGTCAGCACGATGACCCGCTCGCGCGAGACACCCATCAGGGTCGCGGTGTCGGGGTCCTGGGCGACCGCGCGGATGGCGCGGCCGAACTTGGTGCGGTTGATGACGATCTCGGTGGTGACGGCGAGCACGATGGCCGCCGCGAAGATCACCAGCGCCACATTGGTCACCTGCGCGCCGAGGAAGGTGAACTGCACCTTCGGCTCCACCAGCCGGATGCCGGTCTGGGCGTTGGAGCCGCCGAGGCCGGGCTTGATCTTGGGCAGGATGTAGTGGACGAACTCCTGGATCACGAACGACATGCCGATCGCGGTGATCAGGAAGGCCAGGGGTTTGGCTCCGCGCCTGCGCAGCGGCCGGTAGGCGACTCGTTCCAGGCCGACCGCGGCGATGCCCGAGACCAGCATGCCGAACAGCATCGCCAGACCGAGATAGACCACCGTGAGCAGCACACCCTGGGAGTACGCGTTGCCGCTGGGGGCGAAGCCGAGCAGCTCCAGTCCCACATAGGTGCCGAACATGCCGAGCATGAAGATCTCGGAATGGGCGAAGTTGATCAGTCTCAGGACGCCGTAGACCAGCGTGTAGCCGACCGCGACCAACGCGTAGATCGACCCGTAGGTGAGACCGTCCACGGTCAATCGCCAGAACTGGTCGATCACCCCGGAGACGTTGAAATCGATGGACCCCTCGGCCAACAGGGTCACACCGAGCGAAGCCGCTGATGTCATGATTTCTCTCGCGTCAGGCGAGCGGTGGGGGGGGGGGGGGGCGACG
>NZ_JBCGFB010000096.1:4420-23486 GCF_038752175.1 Nocardia sp. No.11
TGCGCGTGGCTATGCCACGCGCACCGCTACACGCTTTCGTGGGGACTACTTGACCTGGTACATCCAGATCTGGATGTTGGCCAGCTCGCCGGTCTCGCCCCACTTGTACTGGCGGGCGACGCCGGTGCCGTCGTAGTTACGGACGTAGTCCAGGAGCTCGGCGCGGGTCAGCTTGCCCGAGTCGATGCCCTTGAGCAGGATCGTGGTCAGGTCGTAGCCCTCGACGGAGTAGACGCCGGGCGCCTGGCCGTTGAGCGCCTTGTACTCGGTCGCGAACTTCTCCGGCGCCGGGCTGCACGGGCACGACAGCAGCGCGTCCTTGGACGAACTGCCCGCCTGCCGCACGAACTCGGGGTCGTTGCTGCCGTCGGCGGAGACGAAGGTCGCGGTCACGCCGCCGGAACGCAGCTGCTGCACGAACGGCGCCGCCTCCGCGTAGTAGCCGGCATAGAAGATCGCGTCGGGCTTGGCGGCGGACAGCTTCGACACCGCGGCCGAGAAGTCCTTGTCACCTTCCTTGACGCTGACCGCGCAGGAGGCGTCGGCGGCCGGGCCCGCGGCGGTGATGAACGCCTGCGCCAGACCGGCACCGTAGTCGGTGTTGTCCTGCACGACGCAGATCTTCTTGTAGCCCTTCTCGCCGGTCAGGTAGTTCGCGACGGCCGGGCCCTGCGAGTTGTCGTTGCCCAGGCCGCGGAAGAAGGTCTTCCAGCCGTTCTGGGTCAGCGTCGGGTTGGTGGCCGAGGCGGTCAGCGTGGGCATGCCCGCCTCGCTGAGGATCTGGCCGGTCGCCTTGGTCTCGCCCGAGAAGGTCGGGCCGACCAGCGCCACGATGCTGGGATCGCTGACGATCGTCGGGATCACCTGGCTCGCGATCTGCGGCTTACCCTCGGTGTCGAACTGCTTGACCGAGACCTGACAGTCCGGGTTGGCCTTGTTGTGCTTGTCGAGGGCGAGCTTGACGCCGTCGATGATATTGATGCCGAGCGCGGCGTTGCCACCGGTCAGCGGGCCCGCCATCGCGATGGTCTGGGGCGCGCACTTGGCCTTGCCGTCGCCCGCGGGGTCGGCGGCCGTGCCCGCGTCGGTCGCCGCGACGGCCTTGCCCTGGGTGTCGAGCTGGACGACCGGCTGGATGGAGAGATCGGTGTTGCCGCCACCGCCGCCGTCGGACGACTTGTCGCTGCATCCGGACAACACCAACGACGCGGCAGCTCCGATTACCAGAACTCCTCGCGTCGAACGACTGCGCCATGTCGAACTGAGCACGTCTCACCTCTATGTCCTGTGCTCCCCGGGGTCACCGAGGGGGCCGACCACGTTCAGCCCGGACAGAACATATCGCCGGTTTGTTAGATCCGCATCACATTCGCATCATGTCGGACGCTCCGTGTCCAGTCGTAGTTCACATTATTGTTTCGCTTACGTAAAGTTTTTCGGCTTTCGACGCGAGACACGGAGCGGCGCGTTCCAGCTCACTGCGGGGTGAGGTTCTCCAGCACGACTTCGGCGACCGCCTTCATGGTCGTGCGGCGGTCCATCGCGGTGCGCTGAATCCATTTGAACGCCTGCGGCTCCGACAGTCCCTGGGTCTGCATGAGCACACCCTTGGCACGCTCGACCAGTTTGCGCGTCTCCAAACGATCCGACAGATTCGCGACTTCTGTTTCCAGCGCGGTGATTTCGTGGAAACGGCTCGCCGCGAGTTCGATCGCGGGCACCAGATCGGATTTGGTGAACGGCTTGACCAGATACGCCATGGCGCCCGCGTCGCGGGCCCGCTCGACCAGGTCGCGCTGACTGAACGCGGTCAGGATCACCACGGGCGCAACACGTTTCGACGCGATCTCGGCGGCGGCGTCGATTCCGTCGCGGCGCGGCATCTTGACGTCCATGATCACCAGATCGGGGCGCAGCTCCTCGGCGAGCTCGACGGCCTGCTGCCCGTCGCCCGCTTCACCGACTACCTCGTAGCCCTCTTCCTTGAGCATCTCCACGAGATCCATCCGGATGAGGGCCTCGTCCTCGGCGACGACGACACGCTTGGCCGCGGCCTCACGCGTGGCGCCAGCGCCCCCTGCATTCGTGCTCATGGTTCGACCCCTCTGGATTCCGATGCCTGTCGATCACACCACGACAGACGACGGCACCGGGCGAGCCGGCCGAAAAACCCGTCGTGGGTGACCGAGTGATGTAAAGAGTACCTTTCGCTTCCGCACAGAATGCATTGAGCGGTCGGAAACCGCCGGTGAACGCAAGCGCGGAGACATCGCGCACACCCCGCGACCGATACTCCCCCGCGGAGCGCGGCCGATGCCGCGCTTCCGCCGTGGTGCCGAGTGTGGGACTCGAACCCACACGTCCTTTCGGACAACGGTTTTTGAGACCGTCGCGTCTGCCAGTTCCGCCAACCCGGCGCACCGCGGTCACTATAGCGTCTCGGCGCGCCGGGAAGCGAACCGCCGGTCGAACCGCACGCACGCCCACGTCGTAGTACCGGCAGAGCGGGCACGGCGGAAGGGCGCGGACATGCGGGTGAACAGGACGACGGTCGATCTGGACGCCTACCCCGACCTGGTGATGATCCTGCTCGGGATGCGGGTGCGCACCCCGCGCGGGATGCTGCGCCTGCTCGGCGTCGGCCCCAAGCTCTACCGCTCCCACGCCGACCGCCCCGACGGCCTGATCCTGCACGAAGACGTGGTCTGGTCGATGCTGCCGCCGCACTGGGGCGCCCGGCAGTACTGGCGCGATCTGGATTCGCTCGAGCGCTGGACGCGCTCGGACCCGCACCGGCAGTGGTGGCGGGAATTCCTGCGCGACTCCGGCGGCACCGGCTTCTGGCACGAGGCCTACTTCCGCCGCGGCGGCATCGACGCCGTCTACGACGACATGACCAGGCCGACCGGCCTGGCCGCGTTCGCGCCCGCCGTCCCCGCGCGCGGCCGGATGTTCTCCACCCGGGGCCGGGTGCACGGCGACCCGCCCGCCGTGCCGCCGGTTATTACCGAATCGAATTATTATGACGCGAAGGAGTGATCGTCGACACATATCATCGAGAGGTTTCCAACCCCTATCTCGCGGGTATCACGGTCACACACAACAGATTTGCGCATTGCGATTCATGTACAGCATTCAACCGCGAGGTGAATAAGTAGCACCGCGTCTGTGATGGTTACAATTCCAGCCTTCTGCGCGACAATCGACCCGATTACGGTGTCGGTATGCACGTGCTGTTCGTCTGCAACTCCAATGTCTGCCGGTCGGTGATCGCCGAACGGCTCACCCGGGCGTTCGCGGCGGACAACGGCCTGACCGGCCTGACGGCGGAGAGCGCGGGCACCCGGGCCCTGGTCGGATTTCCGCCCGAACCGCTGGCCGCGGAGACCGTGGCAGGCCTCGGCGGCGACCCCAGCGGATTCAAGGCCCGAAAGCTCAAGCCCGAGATGGTCGATCGCGCCGATCTGGTGCTGACGATGACCGAATCGCTGCGCGACCAGGTCGGTGAGCTGGCCTTCGGGGTCGCGCCGCGCACCTTCACCCTGGCCGAGGCGCATCGGATCGCCAAGGTCACCGGCGCGAAATCCATTGCCGCCCTGCACCGGGCCCGCAACGACCTGGCCTATGTCGGCCGGGAGAACATCGCCGACCCGATCGGGCTGTCCCCCGAGGCGTTCCTCGAGGTCGGCGACAGGATCGCCGAACTGCTGTTCCCGCTGCTGGCCGCGCTGGCGCCGCACGAACAGGACCAGGTCAGCGCGGACGCGCGGCCCGGGCTGGTCATCGAGCCCGCCCCGGCCCGGCCGCTCTCGGCATTTCTGGCCGCGCAGCGCGGACGCTGAACGCAAGGCTGTTCGCCGGGCCGTCGACGGTCTAGACTTCGGCGGACGTGGAAGTTCCCCTTGCAGGTTCGACACACGACAGGACTGGAGACTTGCCGAAACGCATTTCGGATGTTTCGCTCCATGTGTATGTGACCCCGGAAATCCTCGACCGCATCGTCACCAGTGTGCGGACGGTTCTCGACGACCATCTCCAGGACCGCGAGGTCTTCGCCTGGCGCTTCACCCTGCCCGTCGACGCCGCCGATCCGCTCCATCGAGAACTCGAATCACAGTGGCGCCGAACGCATCCCGGCGCCGAGCCGGAAGGCGAAGCAACGTTCGAGATCGCGCTGAGCCTGGTCGGCGAGCCGGCCGATCTCACCGATGCCGACATCGCCGACCTCGAGCACGGACTTGCCCTGGCGGTGTACGGCGCGGCCACCCAGGCCGTCCCGTTCGCGCTGCGCGCGGATCAGCGCACCGACCTCGAATGGGAACTCGACGTCGAGCGGCGCTGACCCTCGCTCAGCGGGCCGGGAAGTGCCGGATGACGCCTTCCTGGACGGTGGTGGCGAGCAGTTCGCCACTGCGCGAATAGAACCGGCCCGTCGCCAGTCCGCGCGAGCCGGCGGCCACCGGCGATTCGGTCGCGTACAGCGTCCAGTCGTCGAAGCGGAACGGGCGATGGAACCAGATCGAGTGATTCACCGTCGCCGCGAGAATCCGGTCCAGTCCCCACGACAAACCGTGCGTGGTGATGATCGAATCCAGCACCGTGGTGTCGGAGGAATAGCCGAGCGCGGCCACGTGCAGCAGCGGATCGTCGGACAGCGCGCCGTCGGTGCGCATCCACACGCGGTTGTGGTTGAGCTTCTCGCCGGTGCCCTTGAGAATCCACGCCGGATCGTTGGTGTAGCGCATGTCGATCGGGTGCGGCGCGTTGATGAACATCTCCAGCTTGTCCTCGAAGCCGGCGAAGCTCTCCTCGATCCGGGGCAGTGTCTCCGGATCGGGCACCTGGGGACCCTCGTGGGAGTGCTCGAGACCCTTGCCCCAGTCCTGGAAGGCCGCCAGCATGACGAACAGCTCCTGGCCGTCCTGGCTGGCGGTCACCGTCCGGTTCGCGAGCGCGCGGCCGTCGCGGTGCCGCTGCACGTGGTATTCGATCGGCTTCTTCACGTCGCCGCCGCGCACGAAGTGCGCGTTGATCGCGTGCAGCGGCCGCTCCCCGGCGGTGCGTCCGGCAGCGACGATCGCCTGCGACACCAGCTGCCCGCCGAAGGTGCGGCTCCACACCTTCTCGGGATGGTTGCCGAGGAAGACGTCCTCGCCGATCGGTTCGAGGTCGAGCAGGTCGAGCAGCACCCGCAGATCGGGTGACGGCTCGCCCTGCACGGTCGCGGCCTCGATCGATCCGCCTGCCGAACTACTCACGACTAGTGGTCCTCCTCGCCGATGCGATGAACGTGGATCAGGTTGGTGGAACCGACGGTACCCGGCGGGGAACCGGCGACGATGACCACCAGGTCGCCCTTGCGGTATCGATCCATCGACAGCAGCGCCTGGTCGACCTGATGGATCATCGCGTCGGTGCTGTCCACCATCGGCACGATGAAGGTCTCGGTGCCCCAGGTCAGTGTCAGCTGGCTGCGCACCTCCGGCAGCGGGGTGAACGCCAGCAGCGGCAGCGGGGTGTGCAGCCGGGCCAGGCGGCGCACGGTGTCACCGGACTGGGTGAAGGCCACCAGCGCCTTGGCGTTGAGCCGCTCGCCGATGTCGCGGGCCGCGTAGGAGATCACGCCGCGCTTGGTACGGGGAACGTGGGTCAGCGGAGGGACCCGGTTCGTCTCGGACTCCACCGCGGTGACGATGCGGCTCATGGTGCGCACCGCGTCGATCGGCCAGGCGCCGACCGAGGTCTCGCCGGAGAGCATCACCGCGTCGGCACCGTCGAGCACCGCGTTGGCGACGTCGGAGGCCTCGGCACGGGTCGGGCGGGAGTTCTCGATCATCGACTCCAGCATCTGGGTCGCGACGATGACCGGCTTGGCGTTCTCGCGCGCCATCTGGATGGCCCGCTTCTGTACCAGCGGCACCTGCTCGAGCGGCAGTTCGACACCCAGATCACCACGGGCGACCATCACCGCGTCGAAGGCCAGCACGATGGCCTCGAGGTTGTCGATCGCCTCCGGCTTCTCCAGCTTGGCGATGACCGGCACCCGGCGGCCGACCTTGTCCATGATGTCGTGCACGAGTTCGATGTCGGACGGTGAGCGTACGAACGACAGCGCGATGAAGTCCACGCCCAGTTTCAGGGCGAATTCCAGGTCTTCGATGTCCTTCTCGGACAGGGCGGGCACCGACACGTCCATGCCGGGCAGCGACAGGCCCTTGTTGTTGCTCACGGGGCCGCCCTCGGTGACCCGGCAGACGACATCGTTGCCGTCGATGCTCTCGACCGTCAGGCCGACCTTGCCGTCGTCGACGAGCAGGCGGTCACCGGCCTTGGCGTCCTGGGCGAGCTGCTTGTAGGTGGTGGAGACGCGGTCGTGGGTGCCGTCGACGTCGTCGACGGTGATCCGCACCTGTTCGCCGTTGGCCCAGGTGGTACGGCCGTCGGTGAACCGGCCGAGGCGGATCTTGGGGCCCTGTAGGTCGGCGAGGATGCCGACCGCGCGGCCGGTCTCGTCCGAGGCCGCGCGGACCATCTTGTAGTTGTCGGCGTGGTCGGCGTGCTCGCCGTGGCTGAAGTTCAGCCGGGCGACGTCCATGCCGCTTTCGACGAGTTCCCGAATACGGTCCTGGGTGGCCGTAGCCGGTCCGAGGGTGCACACAATCTTCGTCCGTCGCATCACACGGCAAGCCTAGTACTCCCCCGCCTCCCCGCGTACTTCGCCGGTCGGGGGTGTAAGCCCCCTGGCCGACCGGACCGCCGGATATCGGCGGAGCAGGGCGTGGCGTTCCCGGCGAGTTACCCCGGTGTTCACGAAATCGTTTGTCACCGAACGGCGACGTGCCTGGACAGCCTGGTCTCCAGGCGGCTCTGGCCGAAGCCCAGGATGAGGCAGATCACCCAGTAGTAGAGAGCCGCGACGCCGTAGAGGGCGAAGAAGTCGAAGGTCGGCGCGGCCGCCAGCTGCGCGGTGCGCAGCAGTTCGGTGACCAGGATGGTCGAGGCCAGCGAGGTGTCCTTGACCAGCGAGATGAGCGTATTCGACAACGGCGGCACCGCGATCCGGGACGCCTGCGGGAACACCACGTACCAGAGTGTCTGTGGGTAGGTCATGCCCAGCGACTCGGCCGCCTCCCACTGCCCCGGCGCGACGCTCATGATCGCCGAGCGCACCACCTCCGCGGCGTAGCCGCCGACATTGAGGCTGAACGCGATCACCGCGGCCGGGAACGGATCGATGACGATGTCGAACTGCGGCAGCGCGTAGAACACGATGAACAGCTGCACCAGCAGCGGGGTACCACGGATGATCGAGATGTAGAAGCGGGCGGGCAGCGACAGCGCCCGCTTCGACGACATCCTGGCCAGCGCGACACCGACCGCGATCGCCAGCCCGATGACGAAACTGATCGCCGTCAACGGCAGCGTCGCGGTCACCGTGGCCTTCAGCATCGGCCACAGGTTGTGCCAGATCAGCTCCCTGGTCGCGGGATCCATCCGCTATTTGCTGACGTCGGTGCCGAAGTACTTCTCCGACAGCCTGGTCAGCGTGCCGTCGGCGCGCAGCTGTTCGAGCGCCTTGTCGATGTCGGCGATCAGGGCGGCGTCGTCCTTGCGGGCGGCGAAGGCCTGCTTGCTGGTCTCGCCGGTCTTGCCCGCGATCTTGATGCCGGTGTCGCCGGTCTTCTTGGTGTACTCACCCACGGCGAGGGTGTCGTTGACGGTCGCGTCGACGCGGCCCGCCTTCAGCAGCTGTACCGCCTGCACGAACCCTTCGACCGCTTCGACTTTCGCGCCGGCGCCCGCGGCGACCTTGCCCCAGTTGCTGGTGGCCGACTGCGCGGTGGTCTTGCCCGACAGGTCCGCCAGCGAGGTGATGGTGGTGTTGTCGGACTTGGTGACGATCACGCCCTCCGACGTCGTGTACGGCTGCGACAGCGAGTACTTGGCGGTGCGTTCGGGATTGACGGTCACCTGGTTGGCGACCAGGTCGAAGCGCTGGGACTCCAGCCCGGCGAAGATCGAGTCCCAGGGCGTCTGCACGAATTCGACCCGCTTGCCGAGCTTCTCACCGATCGCCTGGGCGACCTCGACGTCGTAACCGGTGAGGGTGCCGTTGTCCTGATAGCTGAACGGCGCGTAGGTGCCCTCGGTGCCGACTTTCAGCACGTTCGGGTCGGCGTCGGACGAGCAGGCCGACAGACCCGTCGCGGCGACGACGGCGAGCACGGCGGCGGCAAGCAGTTTGCGCACGGACATCCCTTTCTCCGCTGCGCGCATCGGGCACGCGCAGGCCAAGCGACGCTACGGCGCCGCGCTGGACCGACACAGAGTATCGCTCACGGTGAGCGCAATCCCGGCCGGGAAACACGAAACGGGTACTCCGCGGACGCGGAGTACCCGTTTCTGGTGCGTAGCGATCAGTCGCGCAGCGGACGGCCCTGCGCGTCGGGCACCTTGCCGGTGAGCATCATGATGCCGTCGATCAGCGGCCAGATGGCGCCGATGCCACAGGTCAGCCAGACCACGGCGATCTGGGCGATGCCCAGACCGGTGTAGCCCAGGTAGAAACGACCGACGCCGAAGCTGCCGAGGAAGATCTCGAGCAGACCGGCCATCAGCTTCTGCTTGTCCGAGAACGGGACACCGTACATGTCGCGGCCGTACGGCGCTTCCGGATCGGCCGGGTTGTAGCCCTGCGGCATGCCGCCGTAGGGCGCGGCGCCGTAGGCGGGCTGCGGCTGGGCGTACGGGTCGGCGGGCTGGCCGTACTGCGGCTGCGGCTGACCGTACTGCGGCTGGCCGTATCCCGGCTGCGGCTGCTGCCCGTAGCCGGGCTGCTGCGCGTACGGATCCGAGGGCTGGCCGTAGGCAGGCTGACCGTACTGCGGCTGGGCGCCGGAGTCGGGCTGCTTACTCAGGTCGGGACCGTACTGGGGATTGGGGTTGTAGGGGTCGGTCACTCATGTCCTCCATCATTCGTGCGGGTACCCGTCGTGGCCCCCGGCCAGTGGCGATCGGCCGAACGGCGGTGCGCCCGCGACGATCACCGGCCATTGTGGTCATAAGGACCGGCCGTTGTCTCCTCGGGTACCACACGAACGGTCCGCAGCACTCGTAGGCAGTATCGCGACGGGCGCCCGGAATGTTGCCGGACGCCCGTTCACTTCGTACGAGAGGTCGCTGATCAGGCCTTCTTCGCGCCCGACTGCTGTGGCTCGGCGGTGTCTGTCTGCTCGCCGGCGGCGGCGGTGTCCGATTCGACCTTGTCCGGCGCCGGCTCGGCGGTGTCCGAGGCAGTGCCGGCCGCCGCGTCCTTCGATTCCTCCGCGTCGGTGGTCTCCGCGTCAGCGGCCTTCGCCTCGACCGAAGCCGTTGCGGCAGTGGACTTGTCGAGCTCGACGGCGGCGTTGTCGGCCGCGCCCGCGGCCCGCAGCGCCGAGAACTGCCACGGCCACGGCCGCGGCTCGCCACCGGGCTGCAACTGCGCGGGTGTCTCACGGCCCTTGGTCGCCAGCGCGAAGTAGGCCATGGCGCCGAGGAAGACCAGTGCGGCGGTGAACGAGTTGATCCGGATGCCGAGGATGTGGGTGGCCTCGTCGTTGCGCATCAGCTCGACGAAGAAGCGGCCGAAGCTGTAGCCGGCCACGTAGAGCGCGAACAGGCGGCCGTGGCCGATCTTGAAACGCTTGTCCAGTTGCACCAGCAGCACGACGACCAGCACGTTCCACACGAGCTCGTACAGGAACGTCGGGTGCACGACCTCGAGCACCCGCCCGGTCGAGACCCCGTTCATCATGTCCCGCGCACCGGTCTCCGGGTCGAACCGCTCGTAGATCTCGAGACCCCACGGCACCTCGGTGGTGCGGCCGTAGAGCTCCTGGTTGAAGTAGTTGCCGAGGCGGCCGATCGCCTGCGCGAGCAGCACGGCGGGCGCGATGGCGTCACCGAGCGCGGGCAGCGGGATCTTGTAGACGCGGCAGCCGATCCAGGCGCCGATGCCGCCGAGGAACACCGCGCCCCAGATGCCGAGGCCGCCCTGCCAGATGTAGAGCGCCTCGATCGGGTGCTTGCCGGGGCCGAAGTACTTCTGCCAATCGGTGGCCACGTGGTAGAGCCGGCCGCCGACCAGGCCGAACGGCACCGCGAACATCGCGACATCGAGGACCGCGCCCTGCTGACCGCCGCGCTGTTGCCACCGGCGCTCGCCCCACCAGATGGCGACGACGATGCCGAGGATGATGAACAGCGCGTACGCCCGAAGCGGGAAGGGTCCGAGGTGCCAGACACCCTGCGGCGGACTCGGAAGGTAGGCCAGGACTGAGTTCACGGCCCCCACGTTAGTTCAGTGCCGTACCGGCGAGTGACTGTGACCCTGACGGCGGTGGTCGTCGACATGACAAGGCCACCGCGCCGGACCCGGATACGACCGAGCACAACACAGTTGCGCAAGGACTTGGATAACTCACCGGGGACGGGCTGCGCCGGCTCCCGCCTGACCGCCGGCCGCGTGGCCGTCCGACCCCGCGCCTAGATCTGGCCAGAAGTCGCGGAGAGGCGGGACCGCACGCCGTCGGCGAGCTCGCTGGTCAGGGCGCGCACCGCGTCCAGGCCCTCGGCGGCGGCCGAGACCAGCGCCGATCCGACGATCACGCCGTCCGCGTAGGCGGCGATCTCGGCGGCCTGGGCCCCCGAACGCACACCCAGGCCGACCCCGATCGGGATGTCGGAGTGCGCGCGGATCCGGGCGCACAGCGCGGGCGCGGCCGAGGAGACCACGTCGCGGGCACCGGTCACGCCCATGGTCGAGGCGGCGTAGATGAATCCGCGCGAGGCCTCGAGCGTCTTCACCAGGCGTTCCTCGGTCGAGGACGGCGCGACCAGGAAGATGCGATCCAGGTTGTGGGTGGCCGAGGCGATGAACCAGTCGTCGGCCTCGTCCGGGATCAGGTTCGGCGTGATGATGCCCGCGCCGCCTGCCGCGGCCAGGTCGCGCGAGAACTTGTCGACGCCGTACCGGAGCACCGGGTTCCAGTAGCTCATCACCACGGCTTGACCACCGGCGTCGGTGATCGCCTCGACGACGGAGAACACGTCGCGCACCCGCACGCCACCGCGCAGCGCCTGCTCGGCGGCGGCCTGGATGGTGGGTCCGTCCATCACCGGATCGGAGTAGGCGACGCCCACTTCGACGATGTCGCAACCGGATTCGACCATGGCCCGGCAGACCTCGATGGACCCGGCCAGATCGGGGTAACCCGCCGGCAGGTAGCCGATCAGGGCGGCCCGGTTCTCGGCACGCGCGGCCGCGAAGGTGTTGGCCAGGCGGGACTGCTGACTCACTGGGCGTTCTCCTCGGCGGCGTCGTCGTCGAACAGGCCGAACCAGTGGCCCGCGGTGTCCATGTCCTTGTCGCCGCGACCGGACAGGTTGACCAGGATGATCGCGCCTTCGCCGAGCTCCTTGCCGAGCTTCAGCGCACCGGCCACGGCGTGCGCGGACTCGATCGCCGGGATGATGCCCTCCGAGCGCGACAGCAGCAGCAGCGCGTCCATCGCCTCGGTGTCGGTGATCGGCGCGTATTCCGCGCGGCCGATGTCCTTGAGGTGGGCGTGCTCGGGGCCGACGCCCGGATAGTCCAGACCGGCCGAGATCGAATGCGACTCGATGGTCTGGCCGTCCTCGTCCTGGAGCAGGTACGAGTACGCGCCCTGGAACGCGCCCGGGGTGCCGCCGGTGAAGGTGGCCGCGTGCCTGCCGGTCTCGACGCCGTCGCCGGCCGCCTCGTAGCCGATCAGCCGCACACCCGCGTCGGGGATGAAGGCGTGGAAGATGCCGATGGCGTTGGAGCCGCCGCCGACGCAGGCCACGACCGCGTCGGGCAGCCTGCCGACGCGCTCGGTGATCTGCTGGCGCGCCTCGATCCCGATGATGCGCTGGAAATCGCGCACCATCAGCGGGAACGGGTGCGGCCCCGCGGCGGTGCCGAAGCAGTAGTAGGTGTCGTCGGCGTGGGAGACCCAGTCGCGCAGCGCCTCGTTGATGGCGTCCTTGAGGGTCTGCGAACCGGTGGTCACCGAGACGACCTCGGCGCCGAGCAGCCGCATCCTGGCCACGTTCAGGGCCTGGCGGGCGGTGTCGACGGCGCCCATGTAGATGACGCAGTTCAGGCCGAGCAGCGCGCACGCGGTGGCGGTGGCCACGCCGTGCTGGCCCGCGCCGGTCTCGGCGATGACGCGGGTCTTGCCCATCCGCTTGGCGAGCAACGCCTGGCCGAGCACGTTGTTGATCTTGTGCGAGCCGGTGTGGTTGAGGTCCTCGCGCTTGAGGAAGATCCGCGCGCCCCCGGCGTGCTGGGCCAGGTTGGCGCACTCGAACACCGGCGACGGACGGCCGGTGTAGTCGCGCTGCAGCCGATCGAGCTCGTCGAGGAAGGTGTGGTCGGAGCGGACCTTGTCGTACTCGGCGGTGACCTCCTCGATCACCGCCATCAGCGCCTCGGGGACGTGCCGTCCGCCGTAGACGCCGAAGTGGCCGCCCGCGTCGGGCTCGTAGTCGCTGTGCTGGGCGACGCCCGCACTGGCCTGGGGCAGCGCGGTCACCGGATGCTCCGCCGGGCCGGCTTCGGGCAGGACGGATGGGTACCGGCGGTCACCAGCTCCGACACCGCGGCGCGCGGGTTACCGCTGGTCACCAGGCCCTCGCCGACGAGCACCGCGTCGGCGCCCGCGCCGGCGTAGGCCAGCAGGTCGGCGGTGCCGCGGATGCCGGACTCGGCCACCCGGATGACCTCCGAGGGCAGGCCGGGAGCGATCCGCGCGAACACGTCGCGGTCGACCTCCAGGGTCTTGAGGTTGCGAGCGTTGACACCGATCACCGACGCGCCCGCTTCCAGCGCGCGATCGGCCTCTTCCTCGGTGTGTACCTCCACGAGAGCGGTCATGCCCAGTGATTCGGTGCGGTCGATCAGCGAGGACAGCACGTCCTGCTCGAGCGCGGCCACGATCAGCAGGATCACATCGGCGCCGTGGGCCCGGGCCTCGTGGATCTGGTACGGGCCGACAACGAAGTCCTTGCGCAGGACCGGGATGTTCACGGCGGCGCGGACGGCATCGAGATCGTCGAGCGAACCACCGAAACGCCTGCCCTCGGTGAGCACGCTGATGATGCGCGCGCCGCCGTCTTCGTAGGCCTTGGCCAGGACGGCCGGATCGGGGATGTCGGCCAGCGCGCCCTTGGAGGGGCTGGCACGCTTCACCTCGGCGATGACACCGATCCCGTCCTCGTGCAACGCGGCGTTCGCGTTCAGCGGCGCCTTGGCGGCGGCCGCTGCGGCTTTGATCGCCTGAAAATCGAGGAGGGCTTCGCGAGCGGCAACATCCGCCCGAACCCCGTCGAGAATCGAGTCGAGTACCGTCATCTGGCTCGAATCCTTTCTGGGGAGACGAACTTCTCACCTGAGAGTCCCCTCAGGCGCTGTCTCACCGATGCTTGACAACAATAAATGGCTGCCGCGCGTGTCACTGCGGCGGGGGTGCCGGGGGTCACGGTGCGCGGCCGGGCGACTTGTCGTCGCCGTCCGGCCCCTCGGCGGTGTCGGTGGGATCGGTGCCCGCGTCGAGCGCGTCCCACAGCACCCGGTCCGACAGCGGCGCGGCGGCGCCGGTCTCCTCGCGCTGCTTGCTCACCTCCGCGCTGGCGTCGGCCCGGCGGAACACAGGGTTGTCGTATTTGCCGGACAGCTGCCCACTGCCGTCGCCGCGGCGGGTCAGCAGTACCCCCGCGATCAGTGCCAGCACCGCGGCCACGATCGACAGCAGCGCGGGCCCGATATGCGCGTCGGCGCCGCTGACGACCGCGCGCACCGGCAGCTCGGCCAGGGTGCCCGCCCGCTCCGCGGTCCGGCCCTCCCCCACGACCAGCGCGAACCCGGGCACCGCCGCCACCGCGGCGACGACCGCGACCACCACGCCGAGCAACTGCCGCAGCGCCCCCTTCACCGCGAACACCGCGGCGATCGAGGCGACCAGGACCAGTGCCAGCGGGGTGAGCGCACCGAACCAGGTGGCGCCGTCGAGCTCGTCGGTGCGCGGTTCGGTGAGCCCGTCGGCGGAGTGCACCGTCACCCAGGTCATCCGCGACGAGGCCCAGAGCCCGGCCGCCGCCAGCGCCAGCAGCGCCACCGGGACGATGGGCTTGGCCGCTTTCGCGGTGTCGGCGGGCGCGTCGGTCACGAGCCGCCGTCCTCGTAGGTCCGCAGGGTCTGCGCGGCCGCGATCGCCTTGAGCACCGCCATCGCCTTGTTGCGGGCCTCGGTGTCCTCGTAGACCGGGTCGGAGTCGGCGACCACGCCCGCGCCGGCCTGTACGTAGGCGGTGCCGTCCTTGAGCAGCGCGGTACGGATGGCGATGGCGGTGTCGGCGTCCCCGGCGAAGTCGAGGTAGCCGACGACGCCGCCGTAGACGCCGCGCCGGGTCGGTTCGAGTTCCTCGATGAGCTCCATCGCCCGCACCTTCGGCGCGCCGGACAGCGTGCCCGCCGGGAAACAGGCCTGCACCGCGTCGAGCGCGATCTTGCCCTCGGCGAGCCGGCCGGACACCGTCGAGACCAGGTGCATGACGTGGCTGTAGCGCTCGACGTGCCGGTACTGGGTGACCCGCACCGTGCCGGGGCGGCAGACCCGGCCCAGATCGTTGCGGCCCAGATCGACGAGCATCAGGTGCTCGGCGTTCTCCTTGTCGTCGGCCAGCAGGTCCTTCTCCAGCAGGATGTCGTCCTCGGCGCTCTGCCCGCGCCACCGGGTGCCCGCGATCGGGTGCGTCGTGGCGACGCCGTCCTTCACGGTGACCAGCGATTCGGGGCTGGAGCCGACGATGGAGAACGCGGTGCCGCCGTCGCCGTCGGGGATGTGCATCAGGTACATGTACGGGCTCGGATTCGACGCCCGCAGCATCCGGTAGACCGCCAGCGGCGAGCCGGTGTAGTCCATCTCGAAGCGCTGCGAGAGCACCACCTGGAACGCCTCGCCCGCCTCGATCTCCTTGATCAGGCGGCGCACGCCCACGCCGAACTCCTCGGTGGTGCGCCTGCGCAGGTACTCCGGCTCGGGCCGGTCGAAGACCGACACGGTCGACGGCGCCGGCGCGGCCAGCGCGGCGGTCATCCGGTCCAGCCGGGCGACGGCGTCGTCGTAGGCGGCGTCGGCGTTCTCGTCGGTGCCGTTCCAGTTCACCGCATTGGCGATGAGGGTGATCGCGCCCTCGTGGTGGTCGAACGCGGCCAGGTCGGTGGCCAGCATCAGCACCAGTTCGGGCAGTTGCAGATCGTCGGTGGCCAGCTCGGGCAGCCGTTCGATCCGGCGTACGGCGTCGTAGCCGAGGTAGCCGACCAGGCCGCCGGTCAGCGGCGGCAGACCGGGCAGCCGTTCGGTGCGCAGCAGTTCGAGGGTCTCGTGCAGCGCGCGCAGCGGATCACCGCCCGAGGGCGCGTCGGCGGGGACGGTGCCGAGCCAGGCGGCCTCGCCGTCGACGACGGTCAGCGCCGACGGACTGCCCGCGCCGATGAACGACCAGCGCGACCACGAGCGACCGTTCTCGGCGGACTCGAACAGGAAGGTGCCCGGCCGGTCGTCGGCCAGCTTGCGGTAGGCCGAGAGCGGAGTCTCGGAGTCCGCCAGCACCTTTCGGGTCACCGGGACCACCCGGTGCTCGGCGGCGAGCACCCGGAACTGGTCACGGGTCGTGGTGGTTGATGTCGACGCGCCCTGCATTTCCCCATCATCCCAGGCGGGTCGCGACACCTGTGCGCTGACCCGACCCCGGGATGCGACAAGGGGTGATCGGCATCACTACACTCGCGCGCGTTCCATGTCGCATGCGGTATCCCCCCTTTCCGAGAGGAGCAATGTTGTACCCCTCGCACCAGGGCGCTCAGGACGGCCGACTCGCCGCCCCGTCGCAGCAGCACTACGGTCCCGGCCAGCTGTCCGCGGCGAGCGCGCTCACGTCGTTCGTCACCTACGCCAAAGAGATGCAGGATCTGGACGAGAAGACCTATCCGGACGAGTACGCGGCACACCGCGACCGGATCCGGCAGCTCGAGCCGATGCTGCGCGTGCACGGCATCCTCGACGTGATGGAGATCCGCAACCCGGAGATCGCGGCCCTGCTCAAGCGCTAGGCACCGTTCGACGGGTGCGGTCCGTCGGGGGCGGTGCCGGTCGATCGGGACATGGTCCCCGTTCGCGTCAGCGGGCGGGGATCTTCCGTACACCCGGCCCGGTCGATAGGGTCGCATCATGCAGCCAGGCCAGCGCGCTCCGCAGTTCGAGCTCCCCGATCAGTCCGCCCAGCTCCGCACGCTCGACGGCTTGCTCGCCGACGGTCCACTCGTGCTGTTCTTCTACCCGGCGGCCAATACCCCCGTGTGTACGGCCGAGGCCTGCCACTTCCGCGATCTGAGCGCGGAGTTCGCCGCCATCGGCGCCTCCTGCGCCGGCATCAGCACCGACAGCACCGAGGTGCAGGCCGGATTCGCCACCAAGCAGCGACTGGACTACCCGGTGCTCTCCGACGCCGACGGCGCGGTGGCCGCGGCCTTCGGCGTCAAGCGCGGGCTGCTGGGCAAACTCGCCCCGGTCAAGCGGCACACTTTCGTCATCGACACCGACCGGACCATCCTGAAGGTCGTCACCGGCGAACTCCGCGCCGCCGTGCACGCCGACGAGGCGCTGGCCTTCCTGCGCGCCCGCGCCACCGCCGCGGAGTAACCGGCGAAACGCCGGGCGCCGGATCGGCGTCCGGCGTCCCGGCCGCCTCTACGCTGGGGAGATGACAACCGGCGAGCTGCAGTCGAACGGTCAGAAGTCCACGGCGACCGTGTGGCGCAACCGGGCGATCATCACGGTCGCCACGGCCGTCGTCCTGGTGATCGCCTATCTCATCCTGTCGTCGTTCATCCCCCGCTGGTGGGCGCAGCGCCTGGCGAGCGTGGTGCACGGCAGCTTCACCCAGGGCATCTGGTGGGGCCTGGTCTACGGCCTGGTGTTCACCCTCGCTCCGCTGCTGCTGGTTCTGCTGGCGGTACGCGTATGGAAACGCAAGGGCGGCAAGTTCATCGCGGGCGCCTCGGTGATCATCGCGCTGCTGCTGGCGGTGCCCAACCTGATGACGCTCACGATCGTGCTCGGCGGCAACAACGCTGCGCACGCGGGTCAGCGCATCCTCGACGTCGACGCACCCGCCTTCCGCGGCGCCTGCCTGGTCGGCGCGATCGTGGCGGGGTTGATCTTCCTGTTGGTGCTCGCCCTGATGGGCAAGCGCGGCCTCACCCGGCGCAAGGCCGCCAAAGCCGCCGACACCGCGCCCGCTCCGACCGCGCCGATCCCCGGCGAGCAATAGCTTTTCCGAATAATCCCAGCAACACGCCACCGCGGCGGACGCCCGGCGCCGCCGCGGTGGCCTAAGCTCCGTTCCCATGCCGACCGGGAGCAGCGAGTCGACCTCGGTCCTCGTGCTCGGCGCCGGTCCGGCCGGCCTCGTCCTCGGCAACATCCTGCGCGCGGCCGGGATCGATGTGCTGATCCTGGAACGGCGCGACCGCGCGCACATCGAGCAGCGCGCCCGTGCCGGTTTCCTGGCTCCCGCCGGAGTCGCGGTGCTGGCCGAGCACGGACTCGACACCGGCTTGCGCACCGGCGGCCGCACGCACCACAGCTGCGAGTTCCGCAGCGGCGACGGCCGGATCGAGCTCTCCTACGACGAGCTCGGGCGGGGCGAGGTGCACACCGTCTACCCCCAGCAGCGGCTGGTCACCGATCTGGTCGCCGAGTACCTGCGACGCGGCGGCGAGCTGCGGTGCGCGACCACCGCCGAACGGATCGGGGACGAACCCGGCGAGCGGCCGTGGGTGCTGGCCCGCACCGCGGACGGCGAGAGTCACCGGATCACCGCGCGCTACCTGGTCGGATGCGACGGAGCGCGGGGCGCGGCCCGTCGCGCCGTGCGCGGCCCGCGATCCACCCGCGACTACGCCATCACCTGGCTCGCGCTGCTGGCTCAGGCCCCGCCGACGACCGACACCGTCGCCTACGGCGTCCACCCCGACGGCTTCGCGGGCCAGATGCCACGCAGCCCCGAGGTGACCCGCTACTACCTGCAGTGCGCCGACGCGGACGCCCTGCGCTGGAGCGAGGACCGGGTCTGGAGCGCGCTGTCGACCCGGCTGCGCGCCGACCGGTACGGACCGTTGCGCACGGGCCCGATCCTCGAGCGCGGACTGGTCCGGTTGCGGTCGGAGATCCTCGACCCGATCCAGCAGGGCCGGCTGTTCCTGGCGGGCGACGCGGCCTCCACGATCAGCCCGGCCGCGGCCAAGGGCGCCAACCTGGCCATCCTCACCGCGCGCTCGCTCGCCGCGGCCCTGATCGCCGCGGTCGATCACGGCGACGAGTCCGCCCTGCGGCGGCACTCGGCCGACTGCGTCCCACGCATCCGGCGCGCGCACGAGTTCTCGCACTGGATGATCGGCCTGCTGCATCCGCCCACCGGTCCGCACGCGGGCTTCGATCGCGAGCTCCAGCAGGCCCGGCTGCACAGCCTGGCCACCTCACAACCGCATCAGGACTTCTTCGCGGAGAACTACGTCGGTATCTGAATCCAGGAGGACGCGTGACCCGCTCGCCGGCAGTGCAATCCCGGATCGACCCGCTCGATGACGACCGCGTGGCCGCGGCCGCGCGGTTCGTCGCAACCCATGACACCGACAGCGTGCTCGCCCGGCTGCTGCCCCGGCTCAGCGAGGCCGAACGCGGGGCGATCGCCGATCGCTGCCGGTTCGCGCACGCCGCGGTCATGGTGTTCCCGCCCGACCTCGCCGCCCTCGACGACCTGCTCGCGACGCACGGCCTCACGATCGATTCGAACGAGCCCAGCGTCGTGGTCCGGCAGCGGGTGGCGGCCCGCCACGGCCTCGACCCCCAGCGGGTGCCGGTGCGGATCGTGCGCGCCGCGCTCCCCGCCGCCGATGGCACCCCCTGCGCGCTCGAGATCTTCGCGCTGCCCGCCGCGCC
>NZ_JBCGFB010000097.1:0-23186 GCF_038752175.1 Nocardia sp. No.11
TCCGCGCGGCGCGGCGCGCTCGCGGTGTCAGCGAGCCCGCCCGCAATCCGCGCCCGGCCGAACCCCGCCTCCCGCACTCGGAGACCTGGCAGGCCGCCGAGACGATCGTCCAGGTCGACCTCGCCGACTGGGACGCGGTCGCCGCCGCCAACGGCGGCACCACCAACGGCCTGCTGATCGGCGTCGCCGTCGGTCTGCTCGGGCGCAGTGGCCGCATCGCCGACGGTGCCGAGGTCCGCGTGGACATCCCGCACTCGATGCGGGTGGCCGACGATCCCCGGGCCAACGCCACCACCGGGCTGCCGATCAGCGTCACTTACCGGGCGGGTGAGCGCGCCGACCTGCCCGCGGTCCGCGCCGCGCTCAAGGCCGCGGGCCTGGCCTACCGCAATCCCGAGACCATCCCGCCGATCCAGCACCTGCAGCCGGTCCAGATGCTGCTGCCGAAGGTGGTGCTGCACAAGTTCGCGCGCACCGCCAAAGCGCCGGAATGCCTGTGCACGAACATGGGGCGCACCGCCCAGAACATCGCCGTCCTCGGCCCGCACCGGGCCCGCGACGTCATCATGCGACCGGTGGTCAACCCCGGCCCGGTGGAACTGTTCCGGCAGGTGGAAGTCGGCGTCAACCTGGCCTTCTCCTGCGACGACGACACGGTCACCCTGGTGGTCACCGGGGGCGATCCCGACCGCTTCCCGACCCGCGCGGCCCTGCAGGACCTGCTCGCCGCCGAGTTCGCCGACTGGGGCCTGACTCCGCGCTTCTGGTGAGCTGAGCGCCGCTGCCCGCGGCTATCGTGGAGCCGTGGGCATCATGGGCGAGCTGTTTCCGGGCAAGAAGCTGCAGAACGAGGGCAGCGGCGACAGCGACGGGCAGGATCACGATCCCCGGCTGGCCGTCGACCTGGACGCCGGTGTCATCCGGCTCTCCTCACCGATCGGCCGGGCCCCGGCCGAGGACGAGTAGCGCCCGCGCCGCACCCGTCGAATTCCGCTATCGGTGCGCGGAAGGATAGCGCCGCACGGCACGCCACCGCCGCGGCTCATCCCCTGAGCAGGTCGGCCGGTCGTCGCAACGCGCCGAAGAGCGGATCGTCGTAGACGGTGGGTTCGACGACCGGATCGGGCACCCGCAGCAGGTCGGCGGTGCTCACCTCGGCCCAGTCGTATCGCTGGTTCTCACACAGCAATTCGACCAGCGACACCGACGACACGGTGTCGTCGAGGCCGAAATCGGCGAAACCGTCCTCGGCGAGCACCGCGCGAATGTGCTCGACCGAGGTCGGCCGGGTCGCATACGCCAGGGCGAGGAAGGGCCGCAGCGGCTCACCGAACTCGGGGACCCGCTCCCGGATCCACACCTCGGTCAGCGCGCGGGTGAGGTCCTCGCGGACCTCGAGCAGATCGGCGGGCAGCTCGATCGGCAGACGGATCGAGTCGGCGGCAACCACGGGAGCGCCGAAGGTGAGCTGGAACGGGGCGCGCTCGGCGAGCGCGGCGCGCGAACCGGCGACCAGCGCCGCGAGATGCACTCCCTTGACCCCGTCGACGAAGCCGATGCCCTGGACCCCGATCCGCAGACGGCCGGCGTCGACGGGTTCGAAGCCGGGCAGCCTGGTCAGGGTCGGCGCGAAGATCTCCACCAGCTTGTCGGCGACGGGCTGGGTCGGCGTGACCTGCCAGTCGTAGAAGGACCGGCCCGGTGTCCATCCCGGCCGCCACCACCAGCGGCTGGCAACCGTCATCTCGCTCGCGCTCATCGACCCACCTCCCGATCTCGGCCGCTCGCCCCAGCGACTACCCGGTTGACCGGCACGTCTGTCCGCGAACAACAGATTCGGCCAGTTCACCCCGACGTACCGGACACGATCGGCAACCCGTCTGCGATGCCAGTTACCTGTCAGCGACGGTATTACCCGGCGAGGTCGACCCGCAACACGGCGAGACCGTTCCGTTGCACCTTCGATCCCGAGTCCACGCTGTGGACCGCCGTCTTTCGGCGCGCACTACACTGGCCCTCATGCCAGTTCGTCGGCTGATCACGCTGTGCGCGTTCGCCCTCCTGTTGCCCTTCGCCGCCACCGCCTGCACCATGACGGGGCCCGGCACCACCTCCGAATGCAATGTCGGCGGGTGCACGGTGACCTTCGAACGCGGCGTGAGCGCCAAGGCGTCGGTGCTCGGGATCGATGCCGAACTGGTCGCCGTGAACGGCGACATGGTGACGCTGAGCATCGGCGGTCAGCAGCTGACGGTGCCGGTCGGGCAGTCGCAGGCGGCCAACGGCATGGACGTCCGGGTCAGCGAGGTCACCCAGGACAAGGTCGTCGTCGTGCTGTCGACCGGTCTGAACCAGAACTGACGTGCGGCGAAAGCCGCTGCGCTACACCGGTTCCGCACTGCGGTAGCTGCGCGCGACCAGCGCCGACCGCAAGCGCCACAGCCCGTGGCTGCGGGTCGCGTCGCAGCCGGTCAGCCGGGCGATGCGCTTGAGCCGGAAATCGACGGTGTTGGGATGCACGTGCAGGGCCCGCGCGGTGCGCTGCCGGTTCACGTCGTGCGCGATGTGGCACTGCAGGGTGGCGAACAGTTCGGGGTGCTCGTCGAGCGGATCCAGCAGGGCCGCAAGGAAATCCCGCCCGGGGCCGGGCCTGGTCAGCTGGTATTCCAGCGCCAGGTCGGCGAAGTGGTGCAGCCGGCCGTCGACGCCGAGCCGCTGCACCATATCGAGCAGACTGTGCGTCCGGTCCGCCCAGGTCGGCAACGCGTCACTGGGGCAGTGCGCGACCGCCGCGGTGATCGGCACTCCCGCGGCATGGGTCAGCGCGGCGAAGAGCGGCTCGAGTTCGTCGGCGTCGACATCGCCGGGAATCAGCGCGGTGCCGCCGTCGCCGGTCAGCAGCGACAGCGCGGTGCCGGCGGACCAGCGGAACAATTCGGCGCGCATCTGTTCGAGCCTGCGCCTGGCCTGCGCGCGGTCGGGACGCACCCGGCCCGCGGACTCCGGATGGTCGGCAACGGCCAGCGCGAGGACCCAGTAGTGCGACGCGATCTCGACCCCGCAGCGCCGCGCCATGGTCGCGGTCGCGCTGCCGTCGAGCAGGGCCGCCGTGATCGCGTGCACCGCGCTGTGGTGTTCGCGCAGCACCGCGTAGCGCAGCACCGTCTCCAGAGAGACGCCCTGGCGCACCCACGCGGCGACGACGTCCTCGATCTCGGCGGCGCCCACCGTGTCCTCGGCCTCGGTGAACGCGGCGACCAGGCGTTGCACCCGGCCCGCGTCGTCTCCGTGCGCGGCGATCGGCATCGTCGTGCGCCACTCGCCGTCGGAGCCCGACGCCCGCGCGAGGACGGAATTCGACCTCGTCATGTACAGGCCTCCTCGATGTTCTGGTCCCGACCCGAGCACCACGCTACGGAGAAGGCGGTGCCGCCGATGTCCAACATTCTGGACACCGCCGACCGCTCAGCCGAGCACGTTCGGCTGGTCCAGGATCCAGCGCCAGCTACCGTCCGGCTGCCTGCGTGCAACCTCGACCGTGGCCCCGGTTCCGCCGGGCAGCCGCGACGAGGTGAGCGCGAGATCGCCCGCGCGTAATGCGGGCGCCTGCGCGCCGAGCTGAAACACCGGCCGATCCGCGATCAGGCGCGCGTAGGCGGCTCTGATCTCGGCGATGCCGGTCGCCACCACGCCGTCCGGCAGGGCGAGCACCGCCTCGGATTCATACAATTCGACCAGGCCGTCCACGTCACCGGCATTCAGCCGTTCGACCACCAGCCGGCTCAGATCCTCCGGACGCCGCGCTCGTTCGCGCACACCGTCGACACTGTCGGTCATCGTCACCCTCCTCGACATGGGCTGTGCGCCAACGGTAACGCCGGGGTCCGACAGAACCGGACGACCGTCTCAGTGCTCGTCGTGCAGGTCGACGGAGTAGCGGTACCAGTTCCCGTCGAACGGGATGTAGACGGGCTGGTAGGTGGCGGGGGCGTGGACCGGCGGCCGCGCACCGTCGGGAAAGTAGGCCAGGCCCCCGAGCGAGTCCCCGATCCGGAACAGGCAGCCGCCGTCGCTCGCGGCGACCGAGTGCACCCGGACGACACCGATCCAGCCTGCCCGGGTCTCGTCGCACCCCGCGCGGGCCACCTCCGTCACCGCCGATTCCGACAGCCACCACGCCACCCGATCCGGAATCCCGGCCACGGCGGCGCCGATGCCGACCGACACCACCAGCGGCGCGACCAGCACCGTGCCGTAGCGCCGGTAGCGCGCGCACCCGATCGGCGCGCACACCATCCACAGCACCCCGGCGACCAGCAGCGTGAGCCCGCCGCCGACCGTGACCAACAGGTCGAACTCGGTGGCGTCGTTCAGGACGAGGACGCCGATCGCTCCGGCCGCCAGCACGATCGACGTGCGCATCGCCAGCACCCAGCGCCGGGGCGCCGGCGCGGCCTCGGTGTCCACGGTCGTCATGGGCCCACCCTACAAACGCACCGGCCGGAAACGGCGAAACCCCTGAAGGCCCGGGGCTTTCAGGGGTTTCGCGCGCACAGATCACACCGTCACAGCGGCGGGAATCCCGCCGAGCCGGTCGCCATCCAGTTCCAGAATCCGGCGGCACGGTTGACCAGCAGGGCAATGACGTCGAGAGCAGTGCTTCCCATCAAGCTTCCTCACATTCGGATGAACGATTCGCTTGCCCACCATAGCAACTCGTGACCGCCGATCACGAGGCGATCTCGAAGCACTGGAGCATTACCAGCCGGACCGCGCGCGCATTCGTTTCGCCGACAACGCGATCGCCGTTTCAGCAGGTGAGGGCGTCGACGGAGCGAAATCGGCGCGGGCAGCGAGTTCCGCGCATACCGGGTGCGCCGGCCGATCAATTTCCGGCCGGGCCGCAATTTCCGCGGGTGGCGGGCCACGAATTCTCGCCGTCGACATATTCGCCGCACGTGGCGCGGCGCGCACCGACGCCGCGCCACGGCGGCGCCGGAGGGCGAACCTCCTCGCGGCCGTGGCGAACCGCGAATACAGTACACAGGGAGCAAACCTTTCCGACGTGAGACCGGTAGCGCCCGACGAACACGGTGAGGACAGATGGACGGCACCACCCACGAGCTGTTGCACAGGCCCCTGTTCTCCCGGGTCCCCCTCGATCAGCGCAATGCGGCCAGTCGCATCAGCGCCTATATCTACGGCAACGTGCTGATCCTCGCCGCTTTGATCCCGGTCGCGCCGTCCACCGAGGACGTCGGCATCCTGGTCGTCCTCGGGACCGCGGTGTCGACGTTCATCGCGCATTCGTTCGCCGAGAGCGTCGGGCAATCGGTGCGGCAGGGCATGGCGATGCCCGCCGCGCAACGCTGGGCGAACCTGCGCGATTCGCTGCCCATCCTCACCTCGGCGGTGCTGCCGTGCGCGATTCTCGCGGCCGCGGCCTTCGGGTGGCTGCAACCACGCACCGCGCAGATCCTGGCGGAGGTCGCGATGCTGGTACGCATCGCGGGCATCGTGTTCGTCATCCGGCGGCTGCAAGGCCGGCGCCCCGACCGATCGGCACTGACCGGAGCGGTCGTGCTGGGCTGCGTCGCCACCACCGTGGTGGCGGTCAAAGTCATCCTGACCCACTGATCGCGAGGAGGACCGGATGTCGGCGACACCGGTGAAGTCCAGTTCGCTCGTCCTGCTCGTGCTGGCGGCGGGCCAGTTCCTGATGACCCTCGACAGTTCGGTGATGAACGTGTCGATGGCCACCGTCGCCCAAGACCTCGACACCACGATCACCGGCATCCAGACCGCCATCACGCTCTACACCCTGGTCATGGCCTCGCTGATGATCACCGGCGGCAAAGTGGGCGCCATCGTCGGCAGACGCCGGGTGTTCGGGATCGGCCTGGTGATCTACGGCATCGGCTCGTTCGTCACCGGCCTGGCGCCCAATCTGGCCGTCCTGCTGCTGGGCTGGTCGCTGCTGGAAGGCATCGGCGCGGCCCTGATCATGCCCGCGATCGTCTCCCTGGTCGCGGGTAACTTCGCACCCGATCGACGACCGGCGGCCTACGGGATGGTGGCGGCGGCGGGTGCGATCGCGGTCGCCGTCGGCCCGCTGCTCGGTGGCGCGGTGACGACATTCGCGTCGTGGCGCTACGTCTTCTTCGGCGAGGTGGTCATCGTGGTGGCGATCCTGCTGGTGCTGCGCCGCGTCGAGGACGCGCCCGCCGAGCGGGTCCGCCTCGACCTGATCGGCTCGGCGCTGTCGGTCGTCGGGCTCGGCGCGATCGTGTTCGGCGTGCTGCGGTCGAGCGAATGGGGCTGGGTGCGGCCGGAATCCGGCGCCCCGGCACTGTTCGGATTGTCGGCGGTGATCTGGCTGTTGCTGGGCGGCTTGTTCACCCTGTACCTGTTTCTGCGCTGGCAGGCGTATCTGGTGGACCACGACCGGGATCCGCTCGTCGATCCGGCGCTGCTGCGGAACCGTCAGCTCGTGGGCGGGTCGAGCATGTTCTTCGCGCAGTTCGCCGTGCAGGCCGGGGCGTTCTTCACGGTGCCGCTGTTCCTGTCGGTGGTGCTCGAGCTCAGCGCGGTCGAGACCGGAGTGCGTATTCTGCCGCTGTCGGTCGCGCTGGTGCTGACCGCGGTGGGCATCCCCAAGTTCCGTCCCCATGCCAACCCGCGCCGGGTGGTCCGGCTGGGCCTGGGCGTGATCATCGTCGGGGTACTGATGCTCACGGCGGGCATGGATCCCGGCGCCAACGCGGCGGTGGTGTCGATCCCGATGTTGCTGATGGGGCTGGGTCTGGGCGCGCTGGCCTCGCAGCTCGGTGCGGTCACGGTCTCGGCCGTGCCCGATTCACGCACCTCCGAGGTCGGCGGGATCCAGAACACCGCGACCCAGCTCGGCGCCTCGCTGGGGACCGCGCTGATCGGGTCGGTCCTGATCGCCACGCTGACGTCCTCGGTGGTCGCCGGAATCGAGCAGAACCCGGACGTGCCGGTCGCCGTGCAACAGCAGGCCACCACCGATCTGGCTTCAGGGGTGCCGTTCCTGTCGGACCAGCAGCTCTCCGACGCCCTCGACGAGGCCGGGGTCGACGCCACCACCGCCGCCGCCGTGCAGTCGGTCAACGCCGACGCCCGCCTCGAGGCCCTGCAGGTCGCGTTCGCGGTGACCGCGCTGATCGCGGTCCTGGCGCTGTTCGGCACCGGCCTGCTGCCCCGTCGGTCCGCCTCGGGAATCACCCGTTCCGGGTGAGGTCGGCGCCGGGCCCGGCTGGTTGGCTGGAACAGGCCGACCGCAGGGTCCCGAGGCGAGGAGCGCTCGTGAACGCGCACCCCCCATCTACCGACTGATTCTGTGCCTGCCCGATTCCTTGTTCGGAGGATGCTATTTCGGTAAAATCAGAACGTTCTTCGACCGAATATCACCCGCTCGCCGACCTCGTCACCGGACTGTCGGCAGAATTGTCGGCGATCCTGTTCGCGACGGGCTGGCGTCCCTCCGCACAGCGAGGAGTCGAGCATGACCAGCAATACCTCAGCGCATCGCGCACCACCCGAAGCAGAACCCTTTCAGCGACAAGCCGTCGCGGAAGGAATATCCATCACGGCCGCGTGCATGCTTCTCATCCTGGCGGCGGTCTCGATCCTGCAGGGCATTTCCGCGCTGCTGGAAGACGAAATATATGTGGCCGGAATCGACTACGTGTACGAGTTCGATACGACCACCTGGGGCTGGGTCCACGTGGTCCTCGGAGCGCTGGCGCTGATCGTCGGCGTCGGCCTGGTCCTGGGCGCCACCTGGGGCCGGTACAGCGCGCTCGGTGTCGCCGGACTGGTGATCGTCGCCAACTTCCTTTCCCTGCCCTACTACCCGGCCTGGTCGTTCATCATCATCGCCCTCAGCGTGGTGATCATCTGGGCGATCGCCACCTGGAAACCACAGCCCTGAGTCCGCCCGTGCGACGGACGACATCCCGGCCCGCGCCACGGCGGGCCGGGCGATGACCACCGACTCCGGACGGCGGATCCGGACCTGGTCGGCCCGGGCCGCCTTCGTGTTCGCGGCCCTGACGGCGGTGATCCCGGTGCTGTTCGCCGGGGTCGTGGGGACCCTCGGTGTGCTGATCATCGGCACCGGGGGCGTGGTCGTCACGATGGCCGCGCTGTACTGGTTCCTGACCAGGTACGGAGTGCTGCGCTGGGTATCGCTGGCGATCGCGGTGCTCTCGCCGATCTTCGTCGTCGTGGTGTTCGTGCGCGCCCGGCTGCTGTGGGTGGTGTTGCTCGCCGTCGCGGCAGCCCTGCTGGCGGTGGTTTGCGCGCGCATCGCGCTGCGCGCCGGAACACCACCCGCCACCGCGCCGGGCCGGTCGGCCCCGCGCGCCCAGCACCCGTTCCTGATCATGAATCCACGGTCCGGCGGCGGGAAGGTCGAGAAGTTCGACCTGCGTCGCCGCGCCGAGGAACTGGGTGCGGAAGTAGCGATGCTCGAGGGCCACGTCGATGTCGAGGCGCTGGCCAGACAGGCCGTCGCGCGGGGCGCGGATCTGCTCGGGGTGGCGGGCGGTGACGGAACCCAGGCCCTGGTGGCAGGCGTCGCGGCCGAGCACGATCTGCCGTTCCTGGTGATCAGCGCGGGGACCCGCAATCACTTCGCGATGGACCTCGGCCTGGATCGCGACGATCCCGCCGCCGGGCTCGACGCGCTCCGCGACGGCGTGGAACTACGCGTGGACCTGGGCCGCATCAACGGACTGCCGTTCGTCAACAACGCCTCGTTCGGCGTCTACGCCGAGATCGTGCGCAGTCCCGCCTACCGCGACGACAAGACCGCGACGGTCCTGCGTCTGCTGCCCGACCTGCTCGCCGGCCACACCGGCCACCAGCTCGTCGCCCGAATCGACGGCACCACGGTCGTCGGACCGCAGGCGATCCTGGTGAGCAACAACCCCTACGGCACCAGCGATCTCGCCGGCCTGAACCGCCGCGACCGCCTCGATCGCGGCATGCTCGGTGCGGTCACCGTCTCGGTCGCCAACACTCGCGACGCGGTCGGCCTGCTCCGCCGCACCCGCAGCCGCGGGCTCACCCAGCACACCACCGCGCGGGTCGACGTCGACACCGACGCCCCGCAGCTCCCGGTCGGCGTCGACGGTGAGTCCCGCCGGCTCGACACGCCGGTGCACTGCGTCATCGAACCGGGCGCGCTGCGCGTGTGGGTGCCGCGCGAGCGGCCGGGAACACCGCCCGCACGGCCCACGATCGATTGGCTCCGGCTGCGCGAGTTGGCCATTCGCGGCGACGTCGCGGCATCGCGCTGAGCACAGCCCACCGATTCCGGCATTTCACTCACTGCCACACCACACCGGATGAACGGCCGGGAAACAGCACCGGACAACGGGCCACCCGAGCTGTGATGACGCCGACACCGCGCACCGACCACGGCTGAACAAAAGTGTCGACGGACACCGGTGTGCACCAATATTTCCATCCGAAATATTCTGTGCGACAGCCGCAATCCACCGAACCCCCATCACCAACCGCTGGCAGAAGAGTTTTGTTCAGCAAAACCGTGATCGCCGTCACAGGCATGAATTCCATCGCTACGGCTATACCATCAGATCCGCCGAGGCTTCCCGGGAATTACCGCCGTCGAAGTTCCAGAGCATCAGTGGTGACACATCGACGTGCCCCTTTTCGAATCCGTCTTCCGCCGTTCCGGCATGTATTCGTCACGAGGTGAACCGGTCATGGAATACACCCACCTGTCCGAATTCGAGATCCGCCCCGGCACGTTGTCGCTCTGGACACCGGAACTGCCCGCGAACGCCTGGCACCCCGACGACCGTCCGCTGACCAGCGTGCACGCCGGCTACTGCGCGAGCGTCGACCCCGCCGATCCGCGACCGGGCCGTGGCCGCTGGATCGGCACCGTCTTCGAGATGGACGCCCGGCTCGAGCGCGCCGCCTGGGCCGAGACGCTGCGCCGCTGGCATGCCCGGCACGAGGGGCTGCGTACCACGGTGCGCGCCGACGCCGCGGGCGAACCCGGCAGGCTCCTCGCGCCCGCTACCGCGGTCGGCATCGTCGAACAGCAGGTCGACGGCCTCACCGACGGGCCGAGTATCAACGAATTCCTCTGCAGCGCAATGGAACTGCGGCTGTCCCCACTGGTCTGGCCGCATCTGCTGGCCGCGACCGTCGAGCATGCCGCGACCGCGGACTTCACCGTGCTGGTGGGCGCCGATCACTCGGTGATGGACGCCTACTCCCAGGCCATCCTCATCCTGGAGCTGCGCACCCTCTACCGCGAGGTGCTGGCGGGCGAGCAGGCCCGCGAATCGGCCACGTTCGGCAGTCCCGCCGACTTCGCGGTGGTCGAGCGGGCGGCCGCCGCCGACCTCGACGCCGAATCGCCCGCGGTGGCGACCTGGCGGGAGTTCCTCGCCGGCGGCGACGGCACCATGCCACAGTTCGCCCCGCACACGCACCGGCCTGTGGCCGCCGGCCTCGCGCAGCCGAGTGTGTCGCGGCGGGTGCTCGAGCTCGACCAGCTCGAACAGGTCGAGGCGGTTCTCGACCAGGTGCGGCACCGGATGTCGGTGGCGGTGTTCGCCGCACTGGCCGTGGCCCACCAGCGCCGGTTCGGCACGGAACGTCTGCGCACGGTGATGCCGATCGCAACCCGGCCCGATCTGCGCTGGCTGGAAGCGATGGGCTGGTTCGTCAATGTCGTCCCGGTCGATATCCGGGTGGAGCCCGGCGCGGGGATGGCCGCGGCGATGGAGAACACGCGCACCGCGTTGCGCCGCTCACGGACGGCGAACGACGCGTCCTGGTCGCGCGTGCTGGACATCCTCGGCGTGCGCGAGACGCCCCGGTTCGGTGTGTCCTTCCTCGACATCCGGGTGCTGCCCGGCTACGAGCTAGTCGCCGACCTGCGCGGACGGACCCTGCGGGCGGAGTCGTACTCCACCGACGAGGTGTTCCTGTGGGTCGTGCGGGCCGCCGACGGCCTCTACGTGTCCACCCGGTATCCCGCGGGGCTGCCCGCCGAGGTGATGGACGATTTCCTCACCGCCTTCGGCGCGGCGCTGACGGAGGTCACCGCGGCGGTCCACCTCGACGCACCCGCGCCCGTCGCGGCGCCGGTCGTCGCGCGGGCGGTATGAGACGATGCGGGCCCTGTTGGCTTTCACCGGCAGCCGCGGCGATGCCCAGCCCGGCATCCTTCTGGCGCGCGCTCTGATCGCCCGGGGACATGAGGTGACCCTCGCGCTGGCCCCCAACCTCGTCGGGTTCGCGACCGAACACGGCGTCCCCGCGGTCCCCTTCGGGTGTGACAGCGCCGTGCTGCTGCACGCCCAGCGCACCGACCGCCGATTCAAGGCCCGCAATCCGTGGTCACGACTGCGCGCCGTGCTCGACCTACAGCGTCGCGGTGTGCCGGATATGGTCGCCGACCTGCGCGAGCTGGTGCCCGGCCATGATGCGGTCGTGGCCGGGATGGCGGGCGAGGAGGCCGCCGCCGCGGTGGCGCACGAGGCGGGGCTGCCGTTCGCGGCGATGCACTTCTTCCCGATCCAGGCCAATGCCGTCGTCCCGGTGGTTCCGGCGCGCTGGGCGCAGCGACTTCCGGGTGTCGTGCACCGCTGGGGGTGGTCGGCGCTCGCCTTCGCCAGGGCTGCCGCGCTTTCCCCAGTGCTGCCCACGGGCGAACCGCCGACCAGGGTGCGTATCCAGGCGTACGACCCCACGCTGTTCCCCGGTCTGCGCGACGAACTGCCCGGGCCGTTCACCGGCTTTCCGGTCGACGTCGACGGTGTCCGCACCACGCCGAGGGATTCCGATCGTCACCGGCGCCCGCGCGGCGCTCATCCCGAGGCCGGGCCGCTCGGTCCCCGGGACGACGTGCGGTGCGGCGCCTCGACGGATCCGGCGCTGCCGTCGAGCGCGACCGCCACGGCTTCCGCCGGTTTCCGCTCCCGCACCGATGCCCAGGCAGCGGTTCGCCGGTGGCTGGCGGCCGGTTCCGCACCCGTCTACGTGGGCTTCGGCTCGATGGATGTCGGGGATCCCGTCGAGTTCGTCGCCATGCTGCGTGAGGTCTGCGCGCGTCGCGGGCGCCGCCTGTTGCTGGCCTCGGGCTGGGCCGCGATCACCCCCGGCATCGATGCCGACGTGGCCGTCGTCGACCAGGTCGACCACACCGAGGTGCTGCCGCACTGTGTGGCGGTGGTGCACCACGGCGGCGCGGGAACCACCGCGGCCGCGTTGAGAGCCGGTGTGCCGCAGGTGATCTGCTCGGTCCAGGCCGACCAGCCCTACTGGGGACGAGCGCTGCAACGACGCGGCCTGGCGGCGACCACCCCGGCGCGCACGCTCACCGGCGCGCGGCTCGACTCGCTGCTCGACCGGATCTCGACCCCCGAGGTCCGCCGCCGGGCCGCCGACTACGCCGCCGCCTTCACCACCGACGGTGTCGAGCGTGCCGCCGACATCGTCGCGGCGCTGGTCCCGGTCGCGCCCGAACTCATCGACGCCCCAGGGAGACTCCCATGAACCCCGATATCGCCATCCGGATCACCGGACTCGGCAAGTCCTACGGCGACTTCACCGCCGTGGGCGCGGTCGACCTCACCGTCGCGGCGGGCACCGTCTTCGCCCTGCTCGGCCCCAACGGCGCGGGCAAGACCACCACCGTGCGCATGCTCGCGACCCTGGTGCGGCCCGATCGCGGCAGCGCCGAGATCTTCGGCTACGACATCGTGCGCGAGGCCACCGCGGTGCGCTCGATGATCGGGCTCACCGGCCAATACGCCTCCGTCGACGAAACCCTCACCGCGGGTGAGAATCTGCGCCTGTTCGGCCGCCTGCTCGGGCTCTCCCGGCGCGCGGCCGCCGCCCGCAGCACCGAACTGCTCGCGGAGTTCGAGCTGAGCGCGGTCACCGATCGCCCGGTCGGCCAGTTCTCCGGCGGCATGCGGCGGCGCCTGGATCTGGCCGCGACGCTGATCACCGATCCCCCGCTGATCTTCCTCGACGAACCCACCACCGGCCTGGACCCGCACACCCGCGACCGCATGTGGGGCATCATCCGCAAGCTCGTCGCCCGCGGCGCGACCGTGCTGCTCACCACCCAGTACCTCGAGGAAGCCGACGCACTGGCCGACCGGATCGCGGTGATCGACCGCGGCGCCATCGTCGCCGAGGGCACCGCCGCCGAGCTCAAGTCCTCCATCGGCGAACAGGTGCTGCGTCTGGAACTCGCCGATGTGGCCCAGTCCGGGCACGCCGAAGCCATTGTCGCCGACCTCACCGGCGAGGTGCCGGAGGGCTCCTCGGCCGGGGTCCTGACCGTCGCGCTCGCCGACGCGGGCACCGCCGCCGACATCGTCGCCGCCTGCCGGGCCGCGGGCATCGCACTGCGCGGCTTCGCCGTCGACCGACCCGACCTGAACGAGGTCTTCCTCGCTCTCACCGGCACGGCCCGCGCCGCCGCCTGATCACGGAAGTCGAGACCATCATGACCGTCACCACCGCCGAGATCGCCGTCGAGACCACCGCTCCCACGACGATCGCTCGCCGCCCCCGCGTCACGCACGTGAGCCTGCGCGCCGCGCTGTTCCAGTCCCTGCTGATGGCCTGGCGCGGGCTGCTCACCTTCCGGCACAGCCCACAGCTGCTCTACGACGCCCTCCTGCTGCCCATCGTCGGGCCGCTGCTGTTCGGCAGCATCTTCGGCACCGCCATCGCCGGCAGCATGACGGCCTACCTGCCGATCCTGATCCCGGGCGTACTGGTGCAGATCGTGCTGACGTCGTCGGTCGCGACCGGGGTGCAGCTGTCCGAGGACATCCGCTCAGGGGTCTTCGACCGGTTCGTCGCCATGCCGATCGCGCGGTCGGCCCCGGTCGCCGGCGCGCTGCTGGCCGGGGCAACCCGCTATGTGATCGCTGCGACCACGGTGGTGATCGTCGGGTTCGCCATGGGCTACCGACCGGCGCATCCGATCGGCTTCGTCGCCGGCGCGGTGCTGGTCGTGCTGGCGACCACCGCGATCAGCTGGCTGTTCGCGTTCATCGGGGTCACCGTGTCGCGGCCCGCCGCCGTGCAGGGCATGTCGATGCTGGTGCTGACCTTCCTGAGTTTCGCCTCGAACGCGCTGGTGCCCGAGGAGTCCATGCCCACCTGGCTCGGCTACGTCTCCGACTACAACCCCGTGTCGTATCTGGTGTCGGCGGTCCGCGCGCTCGCCGAGAACGGCGCGATCGGCGCCGATGCCTGCTGGTCGATGGTCGCCTCGCTCGTCGTCGTCGCCGTCTTCGCGCCCCTGACCGTCCGCACCCTGCGTGCCCGCTGAGAGGAGCCACCATGACGCTCACCGCTCCCGCGATCACTCCCGTGGCCGCCGTCAATCGGCTCACCGCCGACGACGACCTGTTCCTCAAACTGCACAGCCTCTACGGCAACGCGCTGGTGAATCAACTCGCCTGGCGGTTCGACGAGCCGCTGAGCCGCGACCTGCTCGACCGCTTCCACGCCCAGCTCGCCCACGGCTTCCTGGCCCGCCGAGTCCAGGGCACCCGGGTGCCCTTCGCCCGCCCGTACTGGGTGCCCGCCACCGCCTCGATCCCGCTGGGGTGGGACACGGTGCCGGTCGCCGAGGACGAGGTGCTGGACTGGTACTTCGCCCAGAGCCGAGTGGATTTCGACCCCGGCACCGGTCTGGTGTGGCGATTGTCGGCCGCGCCGACCACCACGGGCGGGACCCTGGTGTCGCTGGTGACCTCACATGTGGCCTCCGACGGCGGCGCGGTGCTGTTCGCCGTCGGCGATGCGCTGGCCCGTCTGGCGGAGGAACCCGACCGGACCGTGAGTTCCGGGGCGCTGGTCGGCCGGGCGCCGCGAAACGCGCTCGGCGCGAACGTCTCCGATGCGCTGCATCAGCTGCGAGCGGTGGCGAAGGGCATCCGGGCCGCGATCGCGGCCCGGGCTGTCACCGAGCCCGACCGCACGCCCCGGCCCGCGCAACCCCTGCTGCCGCTGCCGCGGCGATGGTCCCCCGCCGACGTCGTCGTGCAGCTGTCGCTGGACCAGTGGAACTCCGTCGCCGCAACACATTCCGGCACGACCAACGGGCTGCTGATCGCCCTCGGCGCGGGCCTGCTCGGGCGCAGCGGACGTGTCGGCGACGCCGCCGACATCCGCGTCGACATCCCCCATTCGATGCGCACCGCCGACGACCCGCGCGCCAATGCCACCACCGGCCTGCCGATCTCGGTCCGCTACCGCACCACCGACCGCGTCGACCTCGCCGCGGTCCGCACGGCGGTCAAACAGGCGGCGACCGCCTACCGCGACCCGGCGACCACCCCGGCCCTGCAACACCTGCAACCCCTCCAGATGATCCTGCCGCGTTTCGTCCTGCGCCATTTCGCCCGGACCGCCACCGCACCGGAATGCCTGTGCACCAACCTCGGCGACACCGCCCAGAGCGTCGCCGATTTCGCGGGCCGCCACGCCGCGGCCGTCCTCATGCGCCCGGTCGTGTGCACCAACGACCCCGCCATGTTCCGCCGCGTGGAAGTCGGCGTGAACCTCTCCTTCTGCACCGACGGCCACACCGTCACCCTCGCCGTCACCGGCGCCGACCCGGACCGCTTCCCCACCCGCGCCACCCTCCGCACCCTCCTCACCACCGAATTCGACTTCTGGGGACTCACCCCGCACTACTGGTGAGGGTCCCAGTCGTGTCACCGATCGTTGTCCCAGAGGTGATTTCCGCAATTGTGCCCTCGCACAGGTCGAAGTCGACGTCATCGACCGGCTGCGTTGCGAGCGATTCGCTCGACGCGCAGCACGCTTCATTCGCGAGTAGCTACTTCTGAACAGCGGAAACCAGAGCACCGAGGCGGTGCGATACGCCAACTGGCCCGCCCCCGACAGATTGTTGCCCTTCCGGCGCCACCATCGCTAGCCTCGATTCTGTTGTCTTCGATGGGGGGTCGCGTCTCACGTGAGATCGATACGCCCAGGAACACCAGCAGCCGTGACATGGAATCGTTCGGTCGCGACCTGATAGAGTCCGGATTCGCAACGAGCGACTCGATCATCGGGTGTGACTCAGCAGAGATCGCACAGGTCTATTCTCTTGCGCCCGAAGGCTTCCCGATCCCCGATGAGTATCACGCATTTCTCGCGCAGATGGGAAAGCAGGCCGGCACACTCTTCCGGGGAACCGACCTGTTCTTTCCGCGAATGCTGGATGCCCGAGAGGCCGCCGAAGACATCTCCGGCGAGGGACCGACACTGGAGAACCACTACTTCTTCGGCCACCATCAAGGCTATAAGGTCTACTTCTTCAGATCGTCGTCTCCAAGGTTCATGTCCAGTGACGGCAGTGGCCCCGCGCCGGATCTCTCCGGCGCGGGGCCACAAGCGAAAAGCACTGCTATGAGCTACTTCTCATGCACTCGGCAGCACTACTTCTGCGCAGCCTTGAACTCGCGGCGGCGGNAAGCACTGCTATGAGCTACTTCTCATGCACTCGGCAGCACTACTTCTGCGCAGCCTTGAACTCGCGGCGGCGGCGGTGCAGGATCGGCTCGGTGTAGCCGTTGGGCTGCTTGGTGCCCTCGAGCACCAGTTCCTTGGCGGCCTGGAACGCGATCGAGGCGTCGAAGTCCGGCGCCATCGGGCGGTAGGCCTTGTCGCCGGCGTTCTGGCGGTCGACGACCGGCGCCATGCGCTCGAGGCTGGCGATCACGTCGGCCTCGGTGACGATGCCGTGGCGCAGCCAGTTGGCGACCAGCTGGCTCGAGATGCGCAGGGTGGCACGGTCTTCCATCAGGCCGATGTCGTTGATGTCGGGCACCTTCGAGCAGCCGACACCGTGATCGATCCAGCGGACGACGTAGCCCAGGATGCCCTGGGAGTTGTTGTCCAGCTCCTGACGCTTCTCCTCGTCGGACCAGTCGGTGGACTGGGCCAGCGGGATCTCCAGGATCTGGTCGACGGTGGCACGCGGGCCGCCCTTGGCGATCTCGGACTGCCGCTTGAACACGTCCACCTGGTGGTAGTGGGTGGCGTGCAGGGTGGCGGCGGTCGGCGAGGGGACCCACGCGGTGTTGGCGCCGGCCTTGGGGTGGCCGATCTTCTGCTCGAGCATGCCCGCCATCAGGTCGGGCATGGCCCACATGCCCTTGCCGATCTGCGCCTTGCCGGGCAGACCCTTGGCCAGACCGGTGTCGACGTTCCAGTCCTCGTAGGAGGTGATCCAGGTCTGGGTCTTCATCTCGGCCTTGCGGACCATCGGCCCGGCCTCCATGGAGGTGTGGATCTCGTCGCCGGTGCGGTCCAGGAAGCCGGTGTTGATGAACACCACGCGCTCCTTGGCGGCCTCGATCGACGCGGCGAGGTTGACCGTGGTGCGGCGCTCCTCGTCCATGATCCCGACCTTGAGGGTGTTGCGGGTCAGGCCGAGGACGTCCTCGATCCGGCCGAACAGCTCGTTGGTGAACGCGGCCTCGTCGGGGCCGTGCATCTTCGGCTTCACGATGTAGACCGAGCCGGTGCGGGTGTTGGCCAGCTGGGCGGAGCCGTTGAGCGAGTGCACGGCGATCAGCGAGGTGATCAGGCCGTCCATGATGCCCTCGGGCACCTCGTTGCCCTGCGCGTCGATGATCGCGTCGGAGGTCATCAGGTGACCCACGTTGCGCACGAACAGCAGCGAACGGCCGTGCAGCACCAGCTCGGAACCGTCGAGCGCGGTGAACACGCGGTCGGGGTTCATGGTGCGGGTGAAGGTCTTGCCGTTCTTGGTGACCTCTTCGGCCAGGTCGCCCTTCATCAGGCCGAGCCAGTTGCGGTAACAGACGACCTTGTCGTCGGCGTCGACCGCGGCGACCGAGTCCTCGAAGTCCATGATCGTGGTGAGCGCGGACTCGAGCACGATGTCCTTGACACCGGCGGTGTCGGTCGAGCCGATCGGCGAGTTCGCGTCGATCTGGATCTCGATGTGCAGGCCGTTGTGCTTGAGCAGCACCGAGGTCGGGGCCTCGGGGTCGCCCAGGTAGCCGACGAGCTGCGACGGATCGGCCAGGCCGATGTCGGTGCCGTCTTCCAGGCCGACCTCGAGCTCGCCGTCGACGATCTTGTAGTACGACGAACCGATGTGCGAGCCGGTGATCAGGGTGACGGCGTCGTCGAGGAAGTTGCGGCCCCACTCGATGACCTTGTCGCCGCGCACGCGGTTGTAGCCGGTGCCCTTCTCGGCGCCGCTGGCCTCGGAGATGGCGTCGGTGCCGTAGAGCGCGTCGTAGAGCGAGCCCCACCGCGCGTTGGCGGCGTTGATCGCGAAGCGCGCGTTCATCACCGGCACCACGAGCTGCGGGCCCGCGGTGGTGGCGATCTCGGCGTCGACGTTGCCGGTGCCGATCTGGAACGGGGCGGGCTCGGGACGCAGGTAACCGATCTCGGTCAGGAACTGCTTGTAGGCGCCCTTGTCGTAGCCGGCGCCGGGGCTCTCCTGGTGCCAGGCGTCGAGCTTGCCCTGGATCTCGTCGCGTTCGGCCAGCAGGGCGCGGTTGCGCGGGGCGAGGTCGTTGATGACCTGCTCGGCTCCGGCCCAGAACGCGGCGGAATCTACGCCGGTACCGGGGAGCGCCTCGTTCTCGATGAAATCGTGGAGAACGCTGGCCACCTGGAGCCCGCCGACCTGAATCCGCTCTGTCATCTACTGCCTCACTTTTGAGAAAGCCGGGTGGGAAAAGTCGATGTCATGTTACCCGTGGGTAGTGGTGACACCTCGTGTGGGTGGAAACGTCGTGGAACCGCCGTCCATTCCGCCACGCCGAGACGCCGGGGTCGGCGCGTGGGCGTGGCGGCACACCCCTTGATTGTAGGCACCCGGAGAATTAATGTACTGACCGGAACATTTCTCGGCGGCTCGCCCAGGTCGCCGGGTGGAGCGGAGGCACGATGAGCGTCGCGCGAGCAGGCGAACCCGTCGCTCCGGTCCGTCGCCGCGGCCGCCCGCCGGCCGCCGATCGCGGCGCGGCCGACACCCGTGATCGCATCCGCGCCGCCGCGCTGGAGCTGTTCGCCGAGCGCGGCTTCCACGGCACCGGCGTCGCCGAGATCGGCGCCAGAGCCGACGTCCAGCGCGGCGCGCTGTACTACCACATCGGCTCCAAGGAGGAGCTGCTGTGGGAGATCCTCGCCGACTACACCCGCCTGCTGCTCGCCGACGCCGAGCGCCTCGCCGAGGCGAGCACCGACCCGGTCGCGACGCTGCGCCTGCTCATCCGCAGTCATGTGGAGCTGATCGTCACCCATCGCCGCGCGGTCGCCGTGCACCTGCGCGACGCCGACGCCCTGACCGGCGACCGCGCGATCGAGTTGCAGCGGCTGCGCGACCGCCTCCAGCATCGCTGGCAGGACGTCATCGACGCCGGCTACGCCGCGGGGCAGCTACGCACCGCCGATCACGTCGTCACCAACGGCCTGCTCGGCATGCTGAACTCGCTCGGGTTCTGGTACCGCGAACGCGGGGCGCACTCCCCCGCCGAGATCGCCGACATCCTCACCGACACCGTCCTGTCCGGGCTCAGCACCACGGACACCGAACCGAAAGGCTGACCATGGCTTGGGATTTCGAGACCGATCCGGAGTACCAGCGCAAGCTCGACTGGGTCGCGGAGTTCGTCCGCACCGAGGTCGAGCCCCTGGATCTGATCTACCCCAACCCCTATGACCGGACCGATCCGGAGATCCGCGCGCTCATGCGGCCGCTGCAGCAGCGGGTGAAGGATCAGGGACTGTGGGCCTGCCACCTCGGCCCCGAATTGGGCGGTCCCGGCTACGGTCAGCTCGAGCTCGCGCTGCTCAACGAGGTGCTCGGCACGTCGATGTGGGCGCCGCTCGTCTTCGGTTGTCAGGCACCGGATTCCGGCAACGCCGAGATCCTGGCACACTTCGGCACCGCGGAGCAGAAGCAGAAGTACCTGCAGCCGTTGCTCGACGGCGAGATCGGCTCCTGTTACGTGATGACCGAGCCCACCGGCGGCTCGGATCCGACGGCGTTTCGCACCACCGCGGTCCGCGACGGGGACGAGTGGGTCATCAACGGCGAGAAGTGGTTCAACTCCTGCGCCGAGTTCGCCACCTTCCACATCGTGATGGTGGTGACCGATCCGGACGCCGAACCGCATCTGCGGCTGTCGATGTTCATCGTCCCGGCCGATGCGCCCGGGCTCGAGCTGGTGCGCAATTTCACCGTGCCCGGCTTCAGCGAACACGAAGGGCACCTGCGGTTCACCGACGTCCGGGTGCCCGCCGATCACCTGCTGGGCGCGGAGGGCGCCGGTTTCGTCGTCGCGCAGACCCGCCTCGGCGGCGGCCGCGTGCACCACGCGATGCGCACGGTCGCGCTGGTCCGCAAGGCGTTCGACATGATGTGCGAGCGCGCGGTGTCGCGCCCGGCCCGCAAGGGCGTGCTCGGCGGCTTCCAGATGACCCAGGAGCGTATCGCCGACAGCTGGATCCAGATGGAGCAGTTCCGCCTGCTCGTACTGCGCACGGCCTGGCGCATCGACCAGGCCCAGGACTATCGCGCGGTCCGCAAGGACATCGCCGCCATCAAGGTGGCGATGCCGACGGTGATGAACGACATCGCCCGCCGCGCATTGCATCTGCACGGCGCGCTCGGCGTCAGCACCGATCTCCCGTTCCTCGACATGACCACCTACGCCGAGGTCATGGCCATCGCCGACGGGCCCACCGAGGTCCACAAGATCACCCTGGCCAAGGAGGTCCTGAAGCAGTACGCGCCCGCGGACCCGGTGTATCCCACCGGTTTCCGCCCGGTGCTGCGCGAGCAGGCCCGCGACCTGGTCGCGCGGCGGCTCGAACGCGAAGTCGGCAACCTCTGATCGGGAGGTCACCGCCGGGAATCCGGTGCCGGTGCCGGCTCAGTCCACGCGCCGCACGTCGGTGGTCTCGGCGGTGACCGGCACGCCCGAGAGACTGTGGGGCCGCAGTTCGGCGAGCGCCTCACCGTCTCGATCGACCAGGGTCGAATGCCGCGCACCGTCGGCGAAGGCGTGCCGTTCGCCCCACTGCCGCAGGGCGACGATGGTCGTGAACAGATCGCGCCCGGCGGCGGTGAGCTCGTAGACGTGCCGCTTGCCGCTCGGCGTGGCGCTGGTGGTGAGGATGCCGTCCTCGACGAGCCTGCGCAGCCGGTCGGCGAGGATATTGCGGGCGATCCCGAGCCGCTGCCGGAACTCGGTGAACGAGCCGGGTCCGTCCATGGCGTCGCGGACGATGAGCAGGCTCCAGCGATCGCCCACCAGGTCGACGGTGCGGGCGACCGGACACGTGGGATCGGTCCACGCGCGATCGACGCCGGACGTCGGTGTCATCCCCACCCCTTCCATCGGGTTGCATTTCGAAACCATTATTCCCTATCGTGATTTGGTTGCATTTTGCTACCGAATGGAGGGCTGATGGTCCCCGGAATCACGCGACCACAGCGGTCGCTGCTGGCCGCGGTGTGCGCCACGGCGGTGGCCACGATCTATGCGATACAGCCGGTGCTGGAGACGGCGGGCGCCGAACTGGGTTTGCCCGACGAGTCACTGGGCCTGCTGGTCGCCGCCGGACAGCTCGGCTATGTCGCCGGGCTGATCCTGTTGGTGCCGCTCGGCGACCTGATGGACCGACGCGGGCTCATCAGCGGTCTGCTCGTGCTCACCGCGGTGGGCGCCGCGATCACAGCCCTCGCACCGAACGGCCTGGTCGCGATGGTGGGGCTCGCCGTCGCCGGGGTGTTCGCGGTCGTGGTGCAGGTGACGGTCGCCTACGCGGCCGCGATGGCGGCCCCCGGTGCCCGCGGTCGCGTCATCGGCGCCGTCACCTCGGGAGTGGTGATCGGCATTCTCGGTGTCCGCGTCGTCGCGGGCGTCCTCGGGGACACGCTCGGGTGGCGGGTCGTCTTCGTCCTGCTGACCGGCTCGTGCGTGGCGCTCGCCGTCGTCACCCGGGCGGTTCTGCGCCCTGATGTCCGGATGCCCGGCGCACGCTACCTGCCGACCCTGCGGTCGACCGGTCGCCTGCTGGTCACCGATCGCCTGTTCCTGAGCCGTGGCATGATCGCCTTCTTCCTCTTCGCGTCCTTCGGCACGCTCTGGAGCGGCCTGGCCCTGCCGCTCGGCGCCGAACCGTGGTCCCTCGGGACCACCGCGATCGGGCTCTTCGGGGTGGCGGGTCTGGCCGGTGCCCTCGGCGCGAGCCGAGCGGGCAGGTGGGCCGACGCCGGTCGGGTAGGCACGGTCAGTGGGTGGTCGCTGGTGATCCTGGCCGGATCCTGGCTGCTCATCGCCCCGCTGGGGCCGACTCTGCTCCTGCTCGTGGCAGGCATCGTCGCGCTCGACTTCGCCGTGCAGGCGGTGCATGTCTCCAATCAGCACCTGCTGACCACCGCGCACCCCGACCGCACCGGCAGCGTCATCGGCGCCTATATGACCTTCTATTCCGCCGGGTCCGCCCTCGGCGCGGTCACCACCGCCTGGGCCTACAGCTCGTGGGGCTGGTGGGCCGCGTGCGCGTTCGGCGCCGGCTACGCCCTGTGCGGTCTCACCGTCTGGGGCCTGGCCCGGCTACGCGTCACCCCGGCCACGGAAATCGTTCCGGTCCAACCGGTTTCGTGCCCACAGACGTGATCCGGAGCGCCGCGCCGGCGATCAGCTCATCGGGGTGACCGGATGGACCGACAGATCGCACACCGACAGCGTCTCGGCGACCGGGACGGTCTCGGTGGTGTCGGGCACGGTGACCCGCAATCCGGTGTACGCCGGGCACGCAGTACCCGAGGCGTCGGTCGCGGTGCCCTCCACGACCGCCTCCGCACCGTGGTCCCGGGTGAGGATCACCGTCGGTGGCTCGTTCTGATGGGGCGGTAGGCCACCCAGGTAGCCACGCAGCGTGCGGGTGGCACCGACGGTCGCTGCGCCGATCGCGTCCACGCCCGGATAGCCGGTGAGCGAACAGGGCGCGCCGGCGCCGACCAGCCAGAACCGCAGGGTCAGCCCCTGATGGCCCGCGGCCGCGGTGACCGGTCCGCCGCCGACGAGCACCTGACCGTCGGCGCACGCGGGCGCGGTGTCGGGCACCGGGAC
>NZ_JBCGFB010000098.1:0-22934 GCF_038752175.1 Nocardia sp. No.11
GATGCGCCAGCCACGCCACCAGTTGGCGCAGGATCTGCAGGGTGGCGCTGTCGGCGCGATGGACGTCCTCGAGGATCACCAGCACGGGCCCGTCGACCAGTCGCTGCGCGCAGGCCCGCGCCACCGCCCGCGCGATGCCGAACGGACCGGCTTCCCGCTCCGCCTCCGCACCGAGCCCTTCGAGCAGATGCGTCCAGGCCCACGCCGCGGGCGCACCGTCGACCTCCGGACACGCGGCCCCGGCGACGGTCCACCCGTCCCCGGCCAGCACCTGGGCCAGGGCCTCGCTCTGCGTCGTCTTCCCCGCTCCCGCTTCCCCTTCCAGCCATACCACCCGGGCCCGCCCGTGCGCCACTACCTCGGCCGCCTCGGCGCGCAGCGCCGCCCGTTCGGCGTCGTAGCCGACCGCGTCCGCGCTGAACCGCGCTCGCGGGGCGGGCCGATCCGGACCACCGTCGGCCCCGGCGGCCTTCGCCGCACCCACTCCCCCGACACCCGCGCTCGCCGAGGTCGCCGAGGTCGCCGAGGTCGCCGAGGTCGCCGAGGTCGCCGAGGTCGCCGAGGCATTGTCGCCGACAGATCGCGCCGGGTGTCCGACGCGGTGGTCGGTGAGCGGCTCCGCCTCCGCGAAGGTCACCGGCGGCCCACCGTCGGCAGACCGCACGGCTTCGGTCGAACCGATCGCCGAGCCTCTCGACTCCCCACCACCGGCGGGCTGAGCTTGTCCAGCCGACGAATCCACCAGACCCGGCCGCGCCGGTCCAGCCGACGGTTCCACCAGACCCGCCTGCGCAGGTCCAGCCGACGGTTCCACGAGACCCGGCCACGCTTGTCGAGCAAACGGTTGCACCGGATCGGTCTGGGCTGATCCACCCGATGATTGCACCGAGTCGGCAGGGTGTACCGCGCCGGTCGATCCCTGCACCCAGTCGGCCGGGCGTACCGCGCCGGTCGATCCCCGCACCGGCTCGACGAAGTGCACCGCCCCGGTCGATTGCTGCGTCGGCTCGGCGAGGTGCGCCGCGGCAGTCGAGTGCGTCGGTGGCAGGTCCAGTTCCGGGGCGTGGGTGAGGATGGCGGTTTCGAGGGCGGCGAGGGCCGGGCCGGGCCGGACGCCGTATTCGGTGTCCAGGTAGTCGCGGACCCGGCGGAGGGTGGCCAGGGCGTCGAGCTGGCGGCCCAGGCGGTAGTGGGTCAGTGCCAGGAGGCGGGCGGCGTTCTCGCGGTCGGGGTGATCGGTGACGTGGGGGTGCAGCAAGGCCAGGGCCTCGTCGGACCGGCCGAGCGCCAGGGCCGCTTCGGCCCGGCGTTCGACGGCGACGCGGCGGAGTTCGTGCAGGCGGGTGGCTTCCGGGACGACCCAGTGGGCCGTCGCGAAGGGAGCGTAGGGCTCACCGTGCCAGCACGCCAGGGCCGCACCGAGCGCCGCGTAGCGCTGCGCCGGATCGGTGTGATCGCCGTCGGCGAGCAGGCGTTCGAAGTGCCACGCGTCGACCGCGGACCGGTCGAGCCGCAGTGCGTAGCCGGGGGCCTCGGAGATCAGCACGGTGGCCGGGGCGCGGGGCGGGCGATCGGGTTCGAGGGCGCGGCGCAGGTAGGAGATGTGGGCCTGGAGGGCGCCCAGGGCCTTCGGCGGCGGGTCGCCCGCCCACAGGTCGTCGATCAGGCGATCGGTCGAAACCACCTCGCCGCCGGCGAGCACCAGACGGGCCAGGAGCGCGCGCTGACGCGGTCCACCCAGATCGGCGGGCCGCCCACCCACCTCGACCCGCAACGGGCCGAGCACTTCGATGCGTACGGCGGGCGTGCCGCCGTACGGTCCTTCGTCTTCGATGCGGTCAATCTACCTGGCGATACGCACCCCCGCGAGGCCGATCGCCACACCCTGGGCGACGGTTCCGGGGATGATCCACCAGCCCTCCGCGCCGGGCAGCACCCCGGGCAGCATCGCCGCGACCGTCATCGACAGCGTGCCCAGGATGATCAGCACGCCGGACCAGCGGCCGAACACGGCGGCGGGCCGGATCAGCGCGTACACCGCGAGCAGCACGAACCCGAGCAGCAACGCCAGCGACAGCGGCGCGAGCACCGCGGCCGAGGCGTCGGCGATCTCGGTCGCGGCGTGGTGGTCGAGATGGGTGCTGACGAACACCTCGTGATAGGCCCCGATCGGGATCACCACCGCCAGCCCGGCGAACAGCAACCCGTGCGCGAGGGTGAGCATCTTGCCCGCCCGCTCGTCACCCGGCCTGCGGATGGCCCGGATCAGCGCGGGCAGCCCGACCGCCATCAGCACCGCGCCGACCGCGAAGGTGAGATGCGCGGCCGCCCAGGTGGCCGCCTGCTCGGAGGACTCGGCGTGTTCCAGCGGATGCATGAGGTTGCCCGCCGCCCACAGGGCCGCGCCCACGGCCAGGACCACTGCCCTGCCCCGATCCCGACTCCCCGGCGGGACGGAGCTCGACGTGCGGTCGGCGGAATGCGCTAGCGCGGTGTTGTTCGCCTCATCGGCGGTCTCGATAGTCATGCACAGAGCGTGACCGCGGCCGATTGGCGCCCACTTGCGAACGAATTGCGATCGCCTGGCCCGCGCGCCGCCGCCCGGCACACACGCGAGCCCCGCCTGCCGAAACGGCGTGCGGGGCCCGGTGCTCCGAACTCAGACCGCGACCGGCACCCGGGTGGCGTGCTCGTCGCCTTCGATCAGGTTCTCCGGCTTGTCCCTGATCATCACCGCGATCACCACGGCGGCGGCGAGGAAGAACCCGGCGCCGACGTAGAACGCGACGTCGTAGCTGTAGATCGAGGCGCGTTCGACGAGGTGGTCGATAGTCGGGTTGTCGGTCGCGTAGTTCTTCGCGGCCTGCACCGACAGCGTCGTCAGCAAGGCGGTGCCGACCGCGCCGCCGACCTGCTGAGCCGCGTTGAGCAGGGCGCTGGCCACACCGGAGTCCGCGGCGTCGACCTGATGCAGCGCGACGGCCTGCATCCCGACGAACAGCGGGCCCATGCCGAGCGCGATCAGCAACTGCGCGGGCAGCACGCTCAGCGCGTAACCGTCGCCGTAGCCGAGCTGGGCCAGCCACAGCAGGCCGACGGTGCCGAGCAGCGCGCCGACGACCATCAGCGGACGCGGGCCGAGCTTGGGCATCAGCGCGCTGGTGACACCGGCCGAGACCGCGATGCCCACCGGGAACGGCAGGAACGCGACGCCCGCTTTCAGCGGCGAGTAGCCGAGGGTGTTCTGGTAGTAGAAGCTCAGGAACAGGAACATCGCGAACATGGCGATCGGGATCAGCAGCGCGGCCAGCAGCGCGCCGCCCCGGTTGATCTCGCCCGGAATGCGCAGCGGCAGGAGCGGATTCGACGAACGCGCCTCGATGACGACGAAGGCGATCAACAGCGCGAAGCCCACCCCGAGCAGGCCGAGCGTGCTGCCTGCCAGCCAGCCGTCCTCGGCGGCGCGACTGAATCCGTACACGATCGACACCAGGCCCGCCGTCACCGTGACAGCGCCGGGCAGGTCGTAGCCGCCCAGGCGCGGCGCGGGCACATCGCGGACGATGACCGCCAGCGCGCCGAGCAGCGCGACGATCGCGACGGGGGTGTTCATCAGCAGCGTCCAGCGCCAGGACACATATTCGGTGAGCGCGCCGCCCACGATCAGCCCGACCGCGACGCCACCGGCCGAGATGCCGGCGAACACCGCGAACGCGCGGGCCCGTTCCTTCACGTCGGTGAACGTGACCGACAGCAGCGACAGCGCCGAGGGGGCGAGCAGCGCGGCGAACGCGCCCTGCAGGCCACGCCCGAGGAACAGCTGCAATCCGTCCTGGGCGAGTCCGGCCAGGGCCGATGCGGCGGCGAAGCCGACCAGGCCGATCAGGAAGATCCGCCTGCGGCCGAGGTAGTCGGCCATCCGGCCGCCGAGCAGCAGCAGGCCGCCGAAGATCAGCGTGTAGGCGGTGAGCGCCCATTGTTTGTCGCCCTCGCTGATGCCGAGGTCTTTCTGGGCGAACGGGAGCGCGATGGTCACGACGGTGGCGTCGAGGATCACCATCAACTGCGCGGAGGCGAGCACGGCGAGCGCCCACCAGCGTGTCGAACTCTGTTGTATCTCAGTAGGTTTCGCATCTATTTCGGTGCCGGTCACCGCGGACTCCTAGTCACTCGAAGGCTCGCGCTCAATCCTGACACCGTGAGACAATTGGCGTCAAGAGAAAAATGTCTTACTGCGACATTTGACGTGCGAGGACAGATGAATCGGGTGGGGCGGTAATCTGGAGGAATGCTGGACTCGACCACTCCGATCAGCGCGGACCGGACGACCGAACCCGCAGCCCCTACCGGGCCCGATCGCGCGCCGACCGGCCTGCGCGAACGCAAGAAGCTGCAGACCAAGGCGGCGATCGTGGAGATCGGGCTGAACCTGTGCGACTCACAGGGCTTCGACGCGACCACCGTCGAGCAGATCGCCGCGGGCGCCGACGTCTCCCCCCGCACGGTGAACCGGTACTTCCCGATGAAGGAAGACATCGTGCTCGCCCCGATCGACGACTTCGGGCTCGCCGTCGCCGTCGCGCTGGGTGAGCAACCGCGCACCGACAACGAGCTACAGGCGCTGTGCGGCGCCTACCTGCAGGTCATCGACACCGAGGCCGATGCCGACGGCGCGCGGTTCCTGCGCCAGTTCCTGCAGATGCAGCGGATCATGCGCGCCAGCCAGGCCGTGAACGCGCGGGCACTCGAGTACGCCGAGAAGAAGAACATCGCAGTCTGCGCGCGACTGGCCGAGCGGATGTCGACGACCCCGGACGACTTCTCGGTCCGGCTGGTGGCAGGCACCTGGCAGATGCTGTGTCACCTCTCGCTCGTCTCGGTCGAGGACGCGTTGCTCAGCTCGACCCCCGAGGCCGCCGCGCTGGTCACTCGCAACGCCGTTCTGCGCGCCTACCACGAGCTTCGGCGCATCTGCGGCGCCCAGCCGGACCCCGACACGCCAGCGGTCGGCACACCGGCGGCGGAGTGATCCACGGCATGAAACCGGGGGAAGTTTCCGCGCGGGCGCAATCGCCGGTTAACATGTCGGCAAGGTCATGAGTACCAGTGCCAAGCCCCGGCTCGCTGGTCGGCAACCCTCCAGCTGCGGTGGGGTGCTCCGGGTGATGACCGGGCTCCCGAAGGCCGGGAGCAAGCGCGCATCGCAGGAGGCCCCCATGTGTTGTTGTCCGTCGATCCAACCCATCTGACGCGAAACACCGGCGAACAACCCTGGAGCTTTTCATGACCGACTCTGCCCTGCCCGAGAACTGGTCCTTCGAGACCAAGCAGATCCACGCGGGCCAGTCCCCCGACGCGGCCACCAACGCGCGGGCGCTGCCGATCTACCAGACCACCTCCTACACCTTCCGCGACACCGATCACGCCGCCGCGCTGTTCGGTCTCGCCGAGCCGGGCAACATCTACACCCGGATCATGAACCCCACCCAGGACGCCGTCGAGCAGCGCGTCGCCGCGCTCGAGGGTGGCGTCGCGGCGCTGCTGCTGGCCTCGGGCCAGGCCGCCGAGACCTTCGCGATCCTGAACCTGGCCAACGCGGGCGACCACATCGTGTCCAGCCCGCACCTCTACGGCGGCACGTACAACCTGTTCCACTACTCGCTGCCCAAGCTCGGCATCGAGGTCTCCTTCGTCGAGGATCCCGACGACCTGGCGCAGTGGCAGGCCGCCATCCGGCCCAACACCAAGGCGTTCTACGGCGAGACCATCGCCAACCCGAGCAGTGCCGTGTTCGACATCCCCGGCATCGCCGAGATCGCGCACAAGGCGGGCATCCCGCTGATCGTCGACAACACCGTCGCGACCCCGTACCTGATCCAGCCGCTGGCCCACGGCGCCGACATCGTCGTGCACTCGGCGACGAAGTACCTCGGCGGGCACGGTGCGGCGGTGGCCGGCGTGATCGTCGACGGCGGCACCTTCGACTGGACCGTGCGCGATGCCGACGGCAACGCCCGTTTCCCCGGCTTCACCGAGCCCGATCCCAGCTACCACGGCGCGGTCTTCGCCGACCTGGGCGCGCCCGCCTTCGCGCTCAAGGCGCGCGTCCAGCTGCTGCGCGACCTGGGCGCGGCGGTGTCGCCGTTCAACGCGTTCCTCATCGCCCAGGGCATCGAGACGCTGAGCCTGCGGGTCGAGCGGCACGTCGCCAACGCCGAGGCCGTGGCGAAGTTCGTCGCCGAGCAGCCGGGCGTCGAGGCCGTGCACTACGCCGGTCTCGAATCCTCGCCGTGGTACGCGCGGGCCAAGCAGCTGGCCCCCAAGGGCGCGGGCGCGATCGTCGCGTTCGAGCTGCGCGGCGGCGTCGACGCGGGCAAGAAGTTCGTGGACGCGCTCAGCCTCCACAGCCATGTCGCTAACATCGGTGATGTGCGTTCTCTCGTGATCCACCCGGCGTCGACCACGCACTCGCAGTTGACGCCCGAGGAGCAGCTGGCCTCCGGCGTGACCCCGGGGCTGGTCCGGCTCGCCGTGGGCATCGAGGGCATCGACGACATCCTGGCGGATCTGCGCGCCGGTTTCGCGGCGGCGAACACGTGACTGTGAGCACCGAATCGCCGATCGCCCGTCCCGCAACCGGTGTGGCCCTGCTGCCACCGCCGGACGGGCGACTCGGCGTGGTCGCCATCGGGGACGTCGCGCTGGAGAACGGCGCCGTGGTCCCCGATGTGCGGCTGGCGGTGCAGCGCTGGGGCGAGCTCTCGCCCGCACTCGACAATGTGGTGCTCGTCGAACACGCCCTGACCGGTGACTCCCACGTCATCGCCAGCGCCGACAATGCCCAGCCCGGCTGGTGGGAGGGCATGGTCGGCCCCGGCGCGCCGATCGACACCGACGAGTGGTGTGTCATCGCGACCAACGTGCTCGGCGGCTGCAAGGGCAGCACCGGGCCGTCCTCGCTCGCGCCCGACGGCGCGCCGTGGGGTTCGCGGTTTCCCGACCTGACCATCCGTGACCAGGTCACCGCCGAGGCGCAGCTGCTCGATCTGTTCGGGATCGAGCGGCTGGCCGCCGTCGTCGGTGGATCGATGGGTGGCATGCGGGTACTGGAGTGGATCGTCGGACAGCCGGGGCGGTCGGCGGCCGCGCTGGTGCTGGCCGTCGGCGCCCGTGCCACCGCCGACCAGATCGGCACCCAGACCACCCAGATGGCCGTCATCACGGCCGACCCCGACTGGCAGGGCGGCGATTACCACGGCACCGGCCGCGCGCCGATGACCGGCATGGGCCTGGCCCGGCGCATCGCGCACCTGACCTACCGCACCGAAGGCGAGCTCGACCACCGCTTCACCAATCGTCCCCAGGGCGACGAGGATCCGTGGACGGGCGGGCGCTACGCGGTGCAGAGCTACCTCGAGCACCAGGCCGAGAAGCTGTGTCAGCGCTTCGATCCGGCCACCTATGTGCTGCTCAGCGAGGCCATGAACCGCCACGACATCGGTCGCGGCCGGGGCGGGATCGCCGCGGCGCTGGCCGCGACGACGGTGCCGGTCGTGGTGGGCGGCGTCGATTCCGATCGGCTCTACCCCCTGCACACCCAGGCCGAGCTGGCCGAGGGGCTGCCGGGCTGCGCCGGACTCGAGATCGTGCACTCGCGCGACGGGCACGACGGCTTCCTCACCGAGGCCGCCGCGGTGTCCAAACTGCTCACCGAAACCATGCGGCTGGCCCGCGAGAACCGCTGACGGCCGGGCCTTTTCAGTCCCGTGTCGTCCCGGCCAGCAGGGTCATGATCGAGCGCACATAGGCCTGCAGCCGTTCGCGCGGATACTCCTCGGGTTCACTGACCGCGAGCCTGCCGAGCATCTCGGCGACCGTGAGGGTCGAGTTCGCGAGCAGTCCCGCGTCCATCGCCGCCCAGCGCGGTGACATCGCGATGCCCACGCGGACAAGGGCTTCCGCGCGGGCCAGGATCTCCGCCCTGGCCGCCGTCAACGCCGCGCGATACTCGTCCGGCGCGCTCGCCGGGGTCGCCAGGATCAGCCGCCAGCGGGTCGGATTCGCCAGTGCCACACCGACGAACGCCTCGACGGTCGCCGAGGCGGCGGCGAGCGGCTCGGTGTCGACCAGGTTCTCCGGCAGTGTGTCGGCGATCTGCTCCAGACCGCGTTCACGTTCGCGTTCCAGCAGCGCCTCGACGAGTTCGGCACGGGTCTTGAACACGGTGTAGAGCACCGGCTTGCCGACGCCGGCCTCCTGCGCGACGGCCTCCATGCTCAGTTCGTGCAGTTCCCTGCGCTCGAGCACGGTGAACGCGGCGTCGAGGAGCTGGGCGCGGCGTTCGTCCGGTGGCAGGCGCGGGGCATAGCGGCGCCGCGGTGATCGGTCCTGCGTCGCGGTCACGCGCTCCTCCTGTCGTCGCCTGGACGATACCCCGGTACCGGGCTCCCGGCACCAATCCTACGCAACCGTTGTATTCATTTCGAGCGATTGCTACGGTGGTGTTGTATTCATTTGCGAGGGCTTCCTCGGCAACTGCAAAGGAGCAGGTGCAATGACATTCGATGCGTCGACTCTGCGTCGCGACGACTACGGCTTCTTCGGCCCGGACTCCCCCACCTGGAAGGTGTGGGCGGCACCGACCGCGCTGATCGGGTTCCAGCGCGCGGTCACGCTCGAGCACTTCGACCCCTTCCTCACCGCCGCGGTGGCCGATTCGCACGGGATCTACGACAATCCCGCCACCCGCCTGGACCACACGCTGTCCTACTTCCTGCTGGTCGCGCTCGGCGACGGCCGCACCGCCATCCAGGCCGCCGAGCACCTGATGAAGGTGCACGCGCCGATGACCGGCATCGAACCGATCAGCGGCAAGCGCTACAGCGCCAACAGCCCCGACTCCCAGCTGTGGATCCACGTCACCGGTTGGCATTCGGTCCTCAAGGCCTACGAGATGTTCGGCCCCGGCCCGCTGAGTCCGGCCGAAGAGGACCGATACTGGGCCGAGTGCGTGATCGCCGCCGAACTCCAGACCTGCAAGCCCGCGGATGTGCCGCGCAATCGTGACGAGGTGCGCGCCTACTTCGCGCGGGTCCGGCCGCAATTGTGCGTCAGCGAGCGGGCCGTGCGGGCCATGCACTTCCTGCTGTGGCCGTCGGCGAGCAAGGGCATGACGTTCGCCGTCGGTGGCCGCGTGCTGTCGCTGGCGACGATCGCGACGCTACCCACCTGGATGCGCGAGCTCGGCCGGTTCGATCGGCCGGGCATCGTCGACGCGTCGGCGCGGCTCCCGTGGAAGGCGCTCGTGTGGGCCACCGCGCGCCGCGACAACCGCGGACTGATCCTGGCCAGCCCGTTCGTCGCGAAGACGACCGGACAGATCCTGGCCGCGCACGCCGCCGCCGCCCCGCCGCGCACCCGGTCGACGATCAGCCCCGCCGAAGCCCGTGAGCGCTACGGCAACACCGGCACCCGCAGCCTGTGGGAACAGCGGGTCGTCGAGTCCGCCTGATCGCGTCGACCGATCATGGCGCCGTCGCGTGCCTGGCCTTCTCGATGCGATTGATGTTCGTCTCGACCCATTCCCGCAGTGCCGCGATCGGCTCGCGCAGGCTGTGGCCGAGATCGGTGAGCGTGTACTCGACTCGCGGCGGCACCGTGGGATACACCGTGCGCGCGACGAATCCGTCGTGCTCGAGCTGACGCAGGGTCTGGGTGAGCATCTTCTGGGAGATGCCGTCGATGCGTCTGCGCAGATCGGTGTAGCGCAGGGTGCCCTCGGCGAGGGCGTCCACGATCAGCACCGTCCACTTGCCTGCGATGTGGTCGAGGACCTCGCGGGTGGGACATTTGGCCGAGTAGACGTCGGCGGGCAGGCCGGTGGCCTCGTGAATCGTGCGCACCTCACCGAGTCTAACGCACAAAAAGGTGCCTACTTCCCAATGGAGAGTGACTCTCCGATAGTAGGAATCATGAACACACAGACACTTTCGGTCACCGAGGCCATCCGCACCCGTCGCACCGTCCGCCACTACCGGCCCGAGCCGCTCGATCCCGCACTGCTCGACGAACTGCTCGAGCTGGCCGTGCAGGCGCCGAGCGCCTGGAACATGCAGGACCGCTCGATCGTCGTCGTCACCAGCGAAGCGGGCCGCAAGGCGCTCTCGGCGGCGGCGTTCGGTCAGCCGCAGCCGCTGGAGGCGCCCGCGGTGCTGGTGTTCGTCGCCGATCCGACGGCCTGGACCGGCGCCAACGCCGATATCGCCGAGCAGGCGACGCGCAACGGGGCGTGGAACGAGCAGTTCCTGGCGAAGTTCGACTCGCGCGCCGACTATCACTCGATGCGCGAGCGCGGGCTGCTGCGCGAGAACGCCGTGAAGAACGCGATGATCGCGGCCACCTACGTGATGCTCGCCGCGACCGGGCTCGGACTCGACTCCGCGCCGATGAACGGTTGGGACGAAGCGCTGGTCAAGCAGGCGATCGGCATCGACGCCGACGCCGAGACCGCGATCGCGGTCATGGTCGCCGTCGGCTACGGCGCGGGCACGCCGCCGCACCCCGGCCGCAGGCCGCGGGAGCGCGCGGTGTTCACCGAGCGCTATCTCAGCTGACGCCCAGGGTGTTGATGGTGGCGGCGAGGAAGACGATGGCGCTGCCGAGCGCGGTCAGGGTGGCCACGTCGAACGGACGACTGCGGACGGCGAGCAGGCCGACCTGCACCGTCGGCAGGCACAGCCGGAAGGCGGCGGCCACCAGGGCCGCGCTGCCGAAGATGATCGCGCCGCGCCGCCACCGATCCCAGGCGACGAACACGATCGCGACCAGGATCAGCGCGCTCACCACGGTCATCGGCAGGTGACTGCGCAGGTACTGCTCCCCCGCGCTCAACCGCACGACCCGATGCTTCCCGGTCGTCTCCGCCTTGTTCACGGCCCCGATTGTTCCAGACGCGGCCGCGCGGCGGGCGCCCCGCGCCCGATGGGTGGGGCGAACCGGGCGCGCGAGCCCGGCATGACAGAGTGATGCGCTGTGCTGCACCTGATCTTTCACAACCCCGTGATCCCGCCCAACACCGGCAACGCGATCCGGCTGGCCGCGGGGACCGGTTGCGCGCTGCATCTGATCGAGCCGCTCGGCTTCGACCTCTCGGAGTCGAAACTGCGCCGGGCCGGGCTGGACTATCACGACCTCGCGGTGGTGACGGTGCATCCCGACCTGGCCACGGCGTGGGCGGCCATCGCGCCGGACCGGGTGTTCGCGTTCACCACCCAGGCGACCACCCGCTTCACCGAGGTCGCCTACCGCGACAACGACGCCCTGCTGTTCGGCACCGAACCGACCGGCCTGCCCGCCGAGGTCCTCACCGACCCGCACATCACCGACCAGGTCCGCATCCCGATGCTGCCCGGCCGCCGCTCGATGAACCTGTCCAACGCCGCGGCGGTCGCGGTCTACGAGGCCTGGCGCCAACTCGGCTTCCCCGGCGCCGTATAGCAGTCGCTCGAGCGCGACACGAGCGAGGGAGCCGATCGCGAATCGATCCTGAGCGCGCTGGACGACGCCCGTGGCGAGTGACGAGTACGTGCTCGACGCCCCGGCCGCCTCGACCGCGCTGCTGCGCAAGGACGCCGTCGGGACCGCCGTCGGACGGCTGATCGAGGCCAGCACCTGCCACGCGCCACATCTCATCGATGCCGAAGTCGGTAATGTGCTGCGCCGCCATGAGCGCAAGGGCCTGATCGACCCCGATACCGCCACGATCGGCCTGCGCATGCTGGCGACGATGGTCGATCGGCGCTATGCCCACCAGGGATGGCTCAGCGAGCAGGACTGGCTGTCCGTCACACGATCACCTTCTACGACGGCCTCTATGCCGCGCTGGCGGCACGACTCGATGTTCCACCGCTCACCAGCGACGCGCGGCTCAGCAGAACACCCGGATTGCCGTGCCGGGTCGAAGTCATCGACTGAGCTCCGGCGTCAGTCGTCGATGTCGAAACGCTTGAAGCGGGAGGTGGCGCCGCCGGTCAAGCGCACCGCCGATTTGGCGACGCCGAAGTGGTCGGCGAGGAGTTCGATGGCGGCCTTGTTGGCCTTGCCCTCGACGGCCGGGGCGCGGACGTAGAGGGTGAGGGTGCCGTCGTCGGCGACTTCGACCAGTGGGCCTTTACGGCTGTTCGGTTTGATCGTCGCCCGTACGGTCGGCATCGGTCGGTTCCTCCTCGGGTGTCTGCGCGGCCGCAGGGGTTTTCGCGACGGGCGGCGCGGGGCGGCGACGGCGCAGCGCGGTCCGCAGCACCAGCCAGATCACCCCGCCGAGGACGGCGAGGAAGCCGAGCCACGGCACCGCCTTGCCCGCGAAGACGACGGCGTCGTGGAGCCAGTCGATCAGCGAGTTCCACCCGGCGACGATGCCGTCCCAGAAGTTGTCCGGATCGCCGGGGGCGTCCTTGTCGTCGGCGGTGAAGGTGAGGGTGAGCGTGGACAGCGCGACCTGGTCGTCGAGGGAACGCTTCTGCGCGGTGAGACTGTCGAGTTCGCCCTGCCTGCTGGCCAGCGCCTCCTCGGCGGCGATCAGGTCGGCGGTGTTGGTCGCGCCCGCCATGAGCGCGCGCAACCGGTCGACCGAGGCGCGCAGGGCGCTGATCCGGGCGTCGAGGTCCTGCCACTGCATGGTGACATCGTCGCGATTGGTGCTCACCCTGGTGACGGTGCCGACCCCGTCGAGCCCGGTGATGAAGGCATCGGTCTTGTCCGCGGGCACCCGCACGCTGAGCACGGCGCGCGGCGCGCGGTCGTCGGTCCCCGGCTGTTCGGTGCGGCTGTCGATCCGCCCACCGAGCACACGCACCTGCTCGGTGACCTGCGCCGCCGCGCCGATCGGATCACCCGAGGTGACATCGACCGACCCGGTGATCACCTCTTTGCGGTCCGAATCCGGTGGCGCCGGACTCTCTTTCGCCGGCGCCCCCTCCCGATACCCCGGCGCCACCGCCGCGGCGGGGCCCGAGATCGTCGGCGAGGACGCGTGATCGGCCGGACTCTCGCTCACGTCGTTCCCACACCCGGCCAGCAATACCAGCCCGAGCACCCCGACCATCACCACCGCAAGCTTGCGCATGATCGCAGCGTAATGCGCGAGTGGCCCGAGCGGGCCCACCCGCGGATCTACACGTCGGCGGGCAGGACGCGGAACGCGTCGGCGAGGTCGAGCCGAAGGCCCTCGTACTCGGCCCGGATGAGCTGGGCCGCGGCGAGATCGCGGTGCACGAGCTGGTCCAGCTCGGCGAGATCACCGCAGTCGCAGGTCAGTGAGTTCGGTGGGCGTAGCGGTCGAGTTCGGCGAGGCGGTCATCGAGGCGGGGGTGGGTGGCGAGCAGGGTGGGGACCTCGGTGAGGTAGGCGGAGCCGGGAAACGTCGAACGGTCGTACACGAGTCGCAGGACGTGGCGGAAGTCGTCGAGGTAGCCGAGGTCGACGACAACGCGGTCGGCCAGGAATTCGAGGCGCTGCGACAGCCGGGGCCGGATCAGCGGCTGGAGAGCGGCCAGAGCCAGGGCGAGTGCGGAACCCCAGGGGCCGAGCAGCAGTGCGAGTGCCGCGAAGAGCAGGCAGGCGGCGGTGCCGTAGGCCAGGACGGCCGGGGCCGCGAGCAACGTGGTCGCGGCGGCCACACCGAGAGCGGAATAGCGCAGGGCGGCGATCACGCGGTTCGAGAATCGCAACAGGCGCGGGTGCAACGGAACCATCAACCGGTCCGCCGGCGCGAAAACAGCGCGTACCAGCCACTCGAATGGCCACCGATACCACCGGATCACCGACCGCCAGGTGGCGGTGTCCTGCAGGCGATGTCCGAGTTCGTGGGCGATCAGCGCTTCGAGCTGCCGCTCGGTGAAAGCCTCGACGGCAGCGCGGGTGACACTGACATAGCCGCTGGCGTTGACGGCTCCGTTGACGGCCTCGGAACGCATGACCCACACCGTGGTCGTGGCGGCGGGCACACCGGCGGCCTCGGCGACCCGCGCCCACGCGCGGTTCACCCGGTCGTGTTCATCCGGCAGGTCCCGTTCCGACGACAGCGCCATCGCCCCCAGCAGGAGCCGGCGCCAGCCCAGCATCACCGGGCCCGACGCCACCCACAGCACGGCGACCAGCACCGCGACCCAGTTCGCCGACAGCGCCGCGATTCCCACCAGCAGCCAACCGCTCAGCACGATCGATGGCAGCGACGCCAGCAGATCCACCACGGCCCAGTGGTAGCCCTGCCGGTAGGTCACCGACAGTGCGTTCAGTTCGGAGTGCGACATGCGGCCCCCACGATTCGATGCTCCACTTCCTTGATACCGCAGCGATTCCCGGATGTCCGGCATCGATTCGGCAGTGGTTCAACGGAAGTCGCGGGAGCGGGCGGCGATGGTGAGGTCGAGGTGTTCGAGGTGGTCGGCCAGGACACTGGCCGCGCCCTCGGCGTTCTGGACGCGGCCGCGGATCAGCAGTGCGGTCGCGTTCTGGGCCAGCCGGCGGTAGCGGGCCCACAGACCCACCGAGCAGACGACATTGACCATGCCGGTCTCATCTTCCAGGTTGAGGAAGGTGACGCCCGCCGCGGTGGCTGGACGCTGCCGGTGGGTGACCGCGCCCGCGACCAGGATGCGGGTGCCGTCTTCGACGAGCAACAGGTCGGCGGCCGGGACGACACCGAGCGAGTTCAGGTGCGCGCGCAGGAATTCGGTGGGATAGCTGCCGGGCGAGATGCCGCTGGCCCAGACGTCGGCGGCGGCGAGTTCGAGTGCGCTCATGCCGGGCAGGGACGGGGCGACGGTCGCCGGTCCGGTACCGGGCAGCAGGTGCGGACGCTCGCCCGCCGCGGCACCCGCAGCCCACAGCGCGGCCCGGCGCACGCTGCTGCCGCGCCCGGTGACCGGGCGTTCGTCCGCCCGATCGGCCGAATCCGGCGGTACGCGCACCGTCGCACCCGCTCGATCCACCGTCATGACATCGTCGACCGCGCGCGCGGCGGCTCGACTCGTCCCGGCCGCGGCACCGCGAAATCGCTGCTCGCCGGACCAGGGCACCGCATCGACCAGGCGGTCCAGCGCCCCCGCGGTGGCCAGTGACTCCGCCTGGGCGACAGTCAGTTCCACGCGTCCGGTGAGGTCGAGCATCGAGGTGAACGGGCCCGCCTCGGTGCGCTCGGCGACGATCCGCTCGGCGAGATCGGTGCCGATGTGGCGGACGCCGGACAGGCCGAGCCGGATCTCGGTGCCCACGTTCTCCAGGGTGGCCTCGGCCAGGCTGGCGTTGATGTCGGGCCCGTGCACCAGCACACCGTGGCGGCGGGCGTCGGCGACCAGCGACTGCGGGGAGTAGAAGCCCATCGGCTGGGCGCGCAGCAGTCCGGCGCAGAACGCGGCCGGATGATGCAGCTTGAACCAGGACGAATAGAACACGATCGAGGCGAAACTCTGCGAATGACTCTCCGGGAAGCCGAAATTGGCGAAGGCGTAGAGCTTCTCGTAGATCCGGTCGGCGACGGCGCCGGTGATGCCGTGCAGGTCGCGCATGCCCTGGTAGAGGCGGTCCTTGAGCCGTTCCATCTTCTCCGGTGAGCGCTTGGAGCCCATCGCGCGGCGCAGCTGGTCGGCTTCGGCGGCGCTGAACCCGGCGACGTCGACCGCCATCTGCATCAGCTGCTCCTGGAACAGCGGGACGCCCAGCGTGCGTTCGAGCGAATTCTCCAGCGCCGGATGGTCGTAGACGACCTTCTCCAGCTTGTTGCGCCTGCGGATGTACGGGTGCACCGACCCGCCCTGGATGGGACCGGGCCGGATCAGCGCCACCTCCACCACCAGGTCGTAGAAGGTGCGCGGCTTCAGCCGGGGCAGCGTCGCCATCTGCGCGCGCGACTCCACCTGGAACACCCCGATCGAGTCGGCGCGCTGCAACATCTCGTAGACGGCGGGTTCGGCGAGATCGAGCGCGTGCAGTTCGACCTTCTCGCCCTTGTGCTCACGCACCAGGTCGATCATGTAGTGCAGCGCCGAGAGCATGCCGAGGCCGAGCAGGTCGAACTTCACCAGACCGACGGCGGCGCAGTCGTCCTTGTCCCACTGCAAGACGCTGCGCCCCGCCATCCGCGCCCACTCCACCGGGCACACGTCGGCGATCGGCCGATCGCAGATCACCATGCCGCCGGAGTGGATGCCCAGATGCCGGGGCAGGCCGTCGAGCTCGCCGGCGAGCTCGAGCACCGGTGCCGGGATATCGGTGCCCTGCTCCGCCGACACCCCCGACCAGCGGCTCACCTGTTTGCTCCAGGCGTCCTGCTGCCCCGGCGAGAAGCCCAGCGCCCGTGCGGCATCGCGCACCGNCTGCTCCGCCGACACCCCCGACCAGCGGCTCACCTGTTTGCTCCAGGCGTCCTGCTGCCCCGGCGAGAAGCCCAGCGCCCGTGCGGCATCGCGCACCGAGGACTTGCCGCGATAGGTGATGACGTTGGCCACCTGGGCGGCGTAGTCGCGGCCGTACTTGGCGTAGACGTGCTGGATGGCCTCCTCGCGCCGATCGGACTCGATGTCGACGTCGATGTCGGGCGGGCCGTCGCGTTCGGTGGACAGGAAGCGTTCGAACAGCAGCTCGTTGCGCACCGGATCGACATTGGTGATGCCGATGGCGTAGCAGACCGCGGAGTTGGCGGCCGAGCCCCGGCCCTGGCACAGGATGTCGCTGCGCTTGCAGAAGTCGACGATGTCGTGCACCACCAGGAAGTACCCGGGGAAGGTCATCTTCTTGATCACCGCGAGCTCGTGCTCGATCTGCGCGTACGCCTTCGGATTCCGCTCCGGCGGACCATAGCGCTCGGCCGCGCCGCGATAGCTCAGCTCGCGCAGCCACGAATCCTCGTCGTGCCCGGCGGGGACCTCGAACGGCGGCAGTTTCGGGGCGATCAGGCGCAGGTCGAAGGCGCACTCGCGCGCCAGTTCCGCCGCGTTGGCCACCGCGTGCGGGTACTCGGCGAACAGCGCGGCCATCTCCGCGCCGGAGCGCAGATGCGCGCCGCCGGTGGACGGGAGCCAGCCCGCCATCGCGTCCAGGCTGCTCCTGGACCGGATCGCGGCCAGCGCCATGGCTCGGCGACGCTGGGCGGGCGAGGCGAAGTGCGCGCCGGTGGACGCCAGGACCGGCAGTCCGAGGCGGTCGGCGAGCGCGACCAGGTACTCGTTGCGCTCGTCGTCGGTGGCGATGCCGTGGTGGGTGAGTTCGACGCTCACCCGGTCGGCGCCGAAACGTTCGATCAGCTCACGCAGCGCCGCGTCGGCTTTCGGCAGCCGGGTGTCGCCCGCGCGCAGGTCCTGTTCCATGGCCAGACGCAGATGCCCCTTCCGGCACCCGGTCAGAATGTGCCAGTGACCCGCAGCGGCGGCGGTGAGCGTGTCGAGGTCGTAGCGCAGGACGCCCTTCTCCCCGGCTGCCATGTGCGCCGCCGACATCTGCCGCGACAGCAGGCGATACCCTTCCTGCCCGCGCGCCAGCACCAGCAGGTGCGGCCCGTTCGGGTCGGGAGTCCCCGTGCGCGGCAGCGCGTCCGGGGCGTCGGCGTGGCCGCCGACCGCACCCCGGGGATCACCGATCGGCCGCAGCCCGCCCCGGGGAACAGAACGGCGCCTGACCGCATCCCCTCGGCCAGGCGCCGCCTCCGCATCGGTTCCCAGTGACAGTTCGGCACCGAAAACCGTTGGCATTCCCCATTCTCTGGCCGCCTCGGCGAACCGGACGGTCCCGTAGAACCCGTTGTGATCGGTGAGCGCGAGCGCCTCGAGCCCCAGGCGCACCGCCTCCTCCACCAGTTCCTCCGGCTGACTCGCGCCGTCGAGGAAGCTGTAGGCGGAATGGGCGTGCAGCTCGGCGAAGGGCACCGTCGACACGGTGGGCCTGGCGATCGAGTTCGCCTCGTACGCACCGCGTTTGCGCGACCAGGCCGGGCTGTCACCGCCGTCGCCGGGATGCATCTCCTCGGCCGGACGGCGGGACGGCCTGCCCGACAGCACCCGTTCCAGTTCCGACCAGGTCGGCGGACCGTTGCTCCAGCCCACGCGCCCACTCCTCTCACGGCCCCCGCATCACCCGCACCTCCCACTCGATCGCGGTTGCCCGACCCCTCAACTCGCGGGCAAACGCTCCATCGATTGCGACTCCAGCGCGGCCTCCACATGCCCCAGACCCGACCGGATCACCGCGCCGTAGGCATCGTTGGCGAGCACGTCCAGGTGCCCGCGCGCGATGGTCAGCTGCATCCGCGCCATGTCGAAATCACCGACGCGACGGTGACTGTCGGCCAGATTCAGATACAGCGAGGGCAAGAATCCGCGCAGTCCCTCGTCCAGCGGAACGCCCGGCCCGAACACCGCGGCCAGCGCCCGCTGATCCCAGAGCAGCGCGCCCTCCGGCAACTCCTGCACATCCGCCAGGTGATGCGCGATCACGCAGCGATGCAACGGGTCGCCGCCTTCCCCTACCTCGTCCCAGAGCCTGGTCAGCGCCGCGCGCGCCGCCTCCGGGTCGCCACCGCCGAGCCGCACCGCGGCATAGATATCCGCCATCCGATCGTCCGCCATGTGGCCCAGTATCGCACATACGTTCGAATGTTGGCGAGAGGTGTTCGAACATATTTTCGAGTTTTTCGCCAGGCCTGGTCCCGGAACTTACTTTGGAGTAAGTTCGAGGGAACGAGCTGCAAAGGAGCAGTGATGTCACAGGTTTCTCCCGGTACACAGGGCCGTCGCGGTCGGCGGCGGCACGATCTGACCGGCAGTCATGTCGTGATCACGGGCGCGTCGTCCGGGATCGGGCGCGCCGCCGCGCTGGCGGTCGCCGACAAGGGCGCCGTGGTCTTCCTCCTCGCCCGCCGCGGCGACGAACTGGGCGCCGTGGTCGCCGAGATCGTCGACGCGGGCGGCCGAGCCCACGGCTATCAGTGCGACGTCACCGACGCCGAGTCCGTCGAGTCGACCGTCGAGGCGATCCTCGACCAGCACGGCCACGTCGACATGCTGGTGAACAACGCGGGCCGGTCCATCCGCCGCGCCATCCACCGGTCCACCGATCGCCTGCACGACTTCGAGCGCACCATGGCGGTCAACTACTTCGGCGCGCTGCGGATGACGCTGGCGCTGCTGCCGCAGATGCGCGAACGCGGCTTCGGTCACATCGTCAACATCTCCAGCGCCGGCGTGCAGGTCGCCACCCCGCGCTTCTCCGCCTACCTCGCCAGCAAGGCGGCGCTGGACAAGTTCACCGAGGTCGCCGCCGTCGAAACCCTGGCCGACGGCGTCACTTTCACCACCATCCACATGCCGCTGGTGCGCACCCCGATGATCGCGCCGAGTGGCGACCAGGGCCCCTCCGAATCACCGGAGTGGGCCGCCGCCACCATCGTCCGCGCCCTCACCGAGCGCCCCAAGCGCATCGACGTCCCGCTCGGCACCTTCGCCGAGTACGGCGCGCTGCTCACCCCCAAGCTGCGCGACCGCATCCTGCACCGCTACTACCGCGCCCTGCCGGACTCCCCCGCCGCCAAGGGCGAATCGGTCGACCCCGCCGAACCGGCCGTCGAACCGACGGCGCCGCGAACGGAGCCGAAACCGAAGTCGGCGGCGCGCAAGGCCACCGGCAGCGCCCTGCGACGCGCCGCGCGCTGGGTGCCGGGTACCCATTGGTGAGTCGCGCGAAAGCTACTGTGTAGCAGCTGAATTCGCCCGATTTCCCGAGTTCGTGGCGACGCGGTCGGCGTAGCCTGGAGCCATGGCGGCGAATCACTCGGGCCCTGCGACGGTCGAGACCATCGGTAACGATTTCTACGACGATCCGCACTCCTACTATCGCCGATGGCGGGAGCGCGGGATCGTGCATCGGGTGCGGTTTCCGGACAACATCGTCCGGTGGGTGGTCCTCGACTACGCGGTGGGCCGGGCCCTGCTGGCGGATTCACGGCTGCACAAGGGCATCGCGGAACTCGCGGCGACCATGGCGAGCCGGACGGGGACACTGGTCGACAGCCGGGCGCTGGTGCTGTCCGATCACATGCTCAACACCGACGAGCCGGGGCACACCCGGCTGCGCAAACTGGTGAACAAGGCCTTCACCACCCGGCAGGTGGCGGTGCTGCGACCGCGCATCCAGGAGATCACCGACGCGCTGCTCGACGGATTCGCCGCCGAGGACGAGGTAGACCTGATGGCCGCCTTCGCCACTCCGCTTCCGGTGGCGGTGATCTGCGAGCTGCTGGGCGTGCCGTTCGCGGACCGCGACCGTTTCCAGGCCTGGACCCGACTGCTCGTCGGCGTGCACCGGCTCACCCAGGACGGCGCCACCGCCGCGATCGAGATGCACACCTACCTGTCGGACCTGGTGCGCGCCAAGCAGGAGCGGCCCGCCGACGATCTGCTCTCGCGGCTGGTGCTCGCCGACGACGACGGCGACCGCCTCACCGACCAGGAGCTGGTGGCGATGGCGTTCCTGCTGCTCGTCGCCGGACACGAGACCACGGTCAATCTGATCGGCAACGGCACCCTCGCGCTCCTGCGCGCGCCCGAACAGTGGCGGGCGCTGCTCGACGATCCCGCCGGCGTGCCCGCGGCGGTCGAGGAGTTCCTGCGCTTCGACGGCCCGGTGAACATGTCCACCGAGCGCGTCACGGCCGAGCCGATCACGGTGGGCGACATCGAGATTCCCGCGGGCGAGTTCGTCCACGTCGCGCTCGTCGCGGCCAACCGTGACCCGCACCGGTTCCCCGACCCCGACGATCTCCGGGTCGACGGCGCGGCGAACGGCCACCTCGCCTTCGGCCACGGCATCCATTTCTGTGTCGGCGCGCCGCTGGCCCGGCTGGAGGCCGAGATCGCCTTCACCGCGCTGCTTTCCCGTTTCCCCGCCCTGACGCTCGCCCCCGACGCCCACGATCCGCGGTATCAGACGAGCACCCTCATCCGCGGACTGACCGAACTACCGGTGCGCCTGCACTGACAGTTCCTCCACCGCGGCGGTTTCCAGGTAGGTGGCCGGTTTCGGCGCGCCGCCACAGCTGGCCTTGCGGGGCGGAGCGGGGACCGTGCGGGCGGTGACGCGCCAGCGGCGGCCGTCGCGATGGGTGACGACGGCGGCGCCGGCCAGGGTCGGGTCGGCGGTGTGGCTCGAATCGGGCTCGACGACCAGGGCGTCGGCGGGCAGGGCCGGGAACCGCTCGCGGACAGCGACTTCGGCGAGCTGGCCGATCGGGTCGTAGCAGCTGCGGCCGCGCAGGCCGGTGAGCGAGACGGCGCCGGTGTCGGCGGCGGCGAGCATGGCCTCGGCGGCGTCGGCGTCGACGCGGCCGTAGGTGAGACCGGACGGGAGCAGGACGACGGCGGGGGCGAAGCGGTGGCCGCCGGTGTGCGAGGCCTCCCAGACGCGGTCGGGATGGGCGGCGCCCAGGGTGGCGGCGATCGGGCGGCCGAGCCGGGCGCAGCACTGGTCGCGTTTGCCGTGCGCGCACACCAGGACCAGCGGCTCGTCCACGCGCGCACCGATTCCCGGCGGTGGGCCGTCGACCAGATGCAGGTCGATGTCGAGGAGCTGACGCAGGTCGGTGATCTCGAACCGCTCGCACCAGGAACCCTCGGGGCGCGAGCTGACCAGCAGCACGGTGCGGGTGCCGGTGAACTCGTTGCGGCCGGGACGGCGGATGAGGGTCGGGCGGACCTTCGCGGCGGTGGTGCGGGCGGCCAGTTCGGCGGTGATCTCCGGGCCGAGCACCTCGTCACCGATCACGTCGTGGCCCCAGGCGCCGGGATGCTCGATGCACAGCCAGCCGGTGACATGCGCCGCGGTGCCGAGCAGGGACAGCTCCGTCGCGGCCACCGAGCACGACATGCTCTCGAACGGGTTCATGACGGCTCCTTCCACGACCGATGTCCGGCCGATCCGGAACAGGCGTCGTTTCACTGTAGAACCGGCGCCGGAGCCAGCGGTAAGGGCACCCTGTGTTCGGTCATTCGTAGACGCCCTCGGCGTGCCAGGCGGCGGCGTCGTAGACGAGCAGCACGGCCCTGATCTCGGTGGGTTCGGCGTCGAGCTGGACCTGGGCGCGGGCGGCCGGACCCGCCTGCTCGGCGGCGGCCCACCAGCGCTCGTCCACCGGCCACGGGCCCGCCCAGCCGAGCAGTGCCCACTGCCTGCGACCCCAGTGCAGGCGGGCCGGGTCGGCGGTGAACAGGCCGCGGTCGGTGACCTCGACGGCGGTGCCGTCGGCGGCGGTCAGGTGCACGATGGGCCGGTGCAGGAGCAGCAGTGTCGGCGCGGGCTCGGGGAGCCGGCCGGGCCAGGGCTGAGACGGGTCGGCGGCCGGGGTGAGCTCGTCGCCGAGGGCGATCATGGTGATCCGCTCGGCGGGACCGCGCCCGCCGCTGAGCACGCCGACGCGCACCGCTTCGCCGCCGAGCAGGCCCTGCACCCGGACCAGCGCGCGGCGGGCCCGTTCGGTCTCCTCGCCCTCCCCGCCCCACAGGCCGAGTTGCAGCGCGCCCGCCGCGACCACCTCGACCGGTTCCAGGCGCAGCGCGACGATCGGCGCGGTCGGGCGATCGCGATGGGTGAGCCAGCCGTCGAGCTGCCAGCGGATGCGGTCGGCGGTGTCGAGCGGGGTGAGCGGGCGCGCGCAGCGCCAGATCCGCGAGAGTTCCTCCCCCGCCTCGGTGCGCGCGGTGACGGCCAGCCGGGTGCAGGCGACACCCGCGGCGGTGAGGGCGGTGTGCAACCGGGTCGCGAGGGTGCGGCCGGCGAAAGCGGCGGCGTCGACCCGGTCGATCGGCGGATCGCAGTCGAAGTCGACGCTCAGCTCCGGCGGTGGCCTGCGCGCGGAGGGCGCCCGCTCCGGCAGGGCGCGGGCGAGGCGGTGG